>JBBSAN010000100.1:0-13168 GCA_038252265.1 Chloroflexia bacterium | reverse complement strand
TTGATCTGGTGGGCCATAAAGCGGGGAGAAAAGCCCCGGCCCCGGTAGGCCGGATCGATCCGCAGGCCATGAAACCACCCCTCGCCGGACCGTGCCACACTCAGCTTGTCCATGCCGACCACGCGCCCGGCCACCTCACCCACGATCAAGCCCCCGTCGGGATCGGTCAGCCATTCATCCCAGGTGTGCTGGACATAGTCGCCCCACTCCCAGGTCTCCTGGGTGAAGGCCAGCACGACCTCTTTGTCGGCGGCCTGGGCCGGGCGGATGATCAGGTCGGGGAGTTCGTCGGGCATCGGCTGCGCTTAGCCGGTGCGCCGGAGATCGTCGCTGCTGCGCCCGAGCAGGGGCGTGGTCGGCACGGTCACCGTCTCCCGGTCGGCAGCGGTGGCGGGAGTCTCGTCGGGCAAGAAAGTAAAGCCGATCCGCTCTGGGGCGCTTGGCTCGGGCAGCGCCAGGCTGGCGGCGTGGCGTGGCAGCCAGACGCGGAAGCGGGTGCCCTGGCCGAGGGTGCTCGACACCTCGACCCGCCCGCCGTGGGCATCGGCCACTTCGCGCACGATTGCCAGGCCCAGCCCGGCCCCGCCCATGGTGCGGCTGCGCGCCTTGTCGCTGCGGTAGAAGCGGTCAAAGATGTGCGGCAGGTCCTCGGGGGCGATGCCGATGCCGGTGTCGGTCACTTCGAGCTGTGCCCAATCCCTCTCGCCGTACAGCCCCAGGCTGATCGTGCCGCCCGCCGGGGTGTACTTGATCGCATTGTCCACCAGGTTGAGCAGCAATTGTTGCAACTGGTCGCGGTCGCCCTGGACGGTGACCACATCTTCGTGGGCGAGGGTGATGTGGTGGGCGCGCCCGATGGCCCGCGCCTGCTGGTAGACCGTCAGCAAGAGGCTGTCCAGTTCCACCGGCTCGCGCAGCATCGGCTGGGCCTGGCGCACGGGCGCGGCCTCCATCTGGGCCAGCAACAGCAGGTTTTCGACCAGCCGGGTCATGCGTGCCGTTTCCTGTTCGATGGCGGTCACCGCGATCTGGCGGTCCTCCTCGCTGCGCGCTTTGCGCCACAGTTCCAGGTTGCCCTTGATCACCGTCAACGGGCTGCGTAGCTCGTGCGACGAGTCGGCCACGAACTGCTTCTGGGCCTGGAAGGTCGTATCCAGCCGGGTCAGCATGTTGTTGAACGTGTGGACTAGCCGGGTCATTTCGTCGTCGGGGGCGCTGCGGACTTCGGGGATGCGCTGGCTGAGGTCCTGCGACAGCTCGATGCGGTGGGCGGTGGCGGCGATACGGTCCACGGCGCGGAGAGTGCGCCCGGTGGTCCACCACGCGCCAAACCCGACCAGGGTCAGCGCCAGCAGCCCGGTCGCCAGCAACAGCAGGCGAATCTGGCCCAGGTTGCGCTCGATCGGCGTGATCGGGGTTGATGCCTGGACCACGCCGAGCACATTCCCATTGGAGGTAATCGGGGTGTAGAGGGTACGCATGGTGGTGGTTCCCACCATGATCGCCGAATCGATCGCCTGCCCGGTGAAGGCCTGGTTGATATCGCTCGTGGTGGTGGGGAGGACGTGGTTGTTCAGGCTCATTGACACCGGGACGATACGTCCCTGCGGGGTGATGATCTGGACATAGATCTGCGACGCGCCGAGTTGGGTCGTGTCGGGTAGGATCACCGGGGTGAGGCCGAGCGTTTCCATCGCGCTTTTGTTGATCGCGTTCTCTACCTCGGCGGTGCGCTCCCGTAGTTCGCTCAATAGCCGGTCGTAGGATTGCTGCTCAATATAGAAATACAGACCCACGCCGATCACCGCCAGGGTGATTCCCACCAGGGCTGCCGAAAGTAATGTGAGGCGCAGGCGTAGCGACATTGCGTTTAACACACTCTGCTCCAGACTGCAAGCCGCCGACCTGAACGCCTGGGCAGGAGGGCCGTTCGGAAGCGCCTGGATAAAAAAGGTAACCGGCTGAGTCTCCTCAGCCGCCCGGCTCACGCAGCACGTAGCCAATGCCGCGCACCGTCTGGATCAAGCCCTGACCATCGGCCTTTTCCAACTTGGCCCGCAAATAGCGGATATAGACTTCCAGGATGTTCGACTCGCCGCCGAAGTCGTAGCCCCAGATCCGATCGTAGAACGTCTCCCGGCTGACTACCTGCCGGGGGTGACGCATCAATAGTTCCAGCACATCAAATTCTTTGGTGGACAGCTCCAACGCTTGCCCATCGTAGGCCACCTGGCGGGCCGAAGCGTCCAGGCTGAGCTTGCCGAAGCGCAAGACCTGGGGGGTGGCTGTGCGCTGGCGGCGGCGCAGCAGGGCGCGTACGCGAGCCAGCAATTCATCGAAGTTGAACGGCTTGACCAGATAGTCGTCGGCCCCACTATCGAGGCCGGTTACCCGATCGGGCACACCGGTCTTGGCCGTGAGCAACAAGATCGGGATGTCGCCGCCCGCCCGCAGCCGCCGGCACACTTCCAGTCCGTCCATGCCGGGCAGCATCCAGTCCAGCACCACCAGATCCGGGGGGTTGTCGCGCGCGGAAGCCAGCGCCGCCGTGCCGTCCGCCGCCGTGTCCACGCGGTAGCCTTCGTAGACCAGCCCGCGTTTCAGCAAGTCCAGAATCTGGGGGTCGTCATCCACCGCCAGGATTCGTGTCGAGGATTCTGTCATAGTATCTTTATTATAACATACGCCGGACACCAAAAGCAGAACAGCAGATGAGACTTTGATTAAAATCTCATCTGCTGTTCTGCCTGGTGTATTATTTAGCGCGGCATGATAGGTGGGCACCGCTAGGTATGGCTGGACCCGACCACTTCGGTACTGGTGGGTTCACCTTCGGGAGTGTCATGGGCAACGACCAGTTCGCCGTCGGCGGCACGCGTGGCCTCGGCGGTGGCGGTCTGCTCGGTCAGGGCAGCGTCACTCTGCGCGGCGGCCCGCAGATCGGCCACGACCACCTGTAGCGCGCCCGCGAACGGCACCGCCAGGGCGGCCCCGGCCAGCCCGCCCAGCGTCGCCCCGATCAGCAGGCTGACCATCACCGTCAGCGGGCTGATGCCCACGCTATTCCGCATCACGCGCGGCACCAGCACGTTCCCCTCGACCAACTGCAAGAGAATGGCGAAGGCGACGACCGCCAATACGCGAGGAACAGGGCCGATATCGCCCACCCCCAGCAGGCCCAGCAGCCCATCGTTCCCCGTCTGGGTGAAGGCGACCAGGATGGCGGGGGCCGTGCCGATGTAGGGGCCGACCAGCGGGATCGCCTCGCAGATAAAGATGATCACCGCCAGCACCGGCCAGTATTTCAGCCCGAGGACGAAGTAGCCGACGGCGCTGGTCAACCCGACGATCAACATCAACGTGAGTTGCCCGCGCACCCAGCCGCCCACCTTGACCTCGATATCGTCCCAAACCCGGCGGACGCGATTGGCCCGGTCGGCGGGGAGCAGCGACAGAGTCCAGCGCTTGATCAGGGTGCGTTCGGTGAGCCAGTAGAAGGCGATAACGAACATCGCCAGGAGGCTGAACACCCCTTCCGCCACGCTCAATACAGTGGTGGTGGTTTTCTGCACCTGCTGTACGGTCTGGTCGGGGTTGGTGCTCGGTGGGGGTGGGGCGACAAAGACCTGATCAATCGCGTTGGCGATCAGGTTCAACTGCGATTGGATGAAGCTGTTGCCGCTGTTTTGCTGCGCCATCGTGTGCAGCTCTTTGCTGATCGTCGGCATCTGCTTGGTGACTTCGCTCACCTGGCTGATGATGACCGGGACGGTGAACCAGGCCAGGGCGGCGATGATCAGGAACAGGGTGGTGTAGACGACCAGGATGCCCGAGGTGCGGTTGAACACCCCACGCCGAAGCCGGTTGACCAGCGGCTCGATAGCGGTTGCCAGCATGATCGAAATGAGCAGCAGGAGGAGGACCGGCAGGAGTTGCTGCAAAAAGTAGATCCCCAACAGCACGGAGATGACGATCAACGTGAGGCGGATAATTTGCCCATTGGTAAAATTGAAGTTGATATTCAGCGAACGGTTCGCAGAGGGCCGCTCCATGTGCGTAACCTACCTTATCTGTTGGGTCGTACTCAGGATTCCAGGGGTCTCAGGTGGCAGAAAGCTCAGCGCTCTCGTCCTATGAGAGAACGACGAAAGGGGCGGTTTCGTGCGCGGCAGCATCTCGTGAGGGCGAATGCGCCCGCCGCCGCTGTTTCACCCGGTACATGGCGGCGTCGGCCTGGGCGATCAGCGTCTGGGCGGTGCGCGCTTCCTGGGGGTAGGCGGCGATGCCGATCGAGGCTGAGGGGCGCAATAGGTACGATGCGCCGTCCCCTGCGCCGTCGTGAGTGTGGGATGGGGGAGGTTGGCCGTCGGCGGGGAATAATTCCAGTTGCAAGGCCAGCGGTTGATCCAGCGCCTCCTGGATGCGCTCGATCAGCATCTCGGCCTGGGCGTAGCTGGTATTCGGCAGGATCACGGTGAATTCGTCGCCGCCGTAGCGGCAGACGAGATCGGTCTCGCGCAAACTGCTCCGCAGCGCCGCCGTCACCGTGTGGAGCAGCAGGTCGCCGCTGGTGTGTCCATAGGTATCGTTCACCTGCTTGAGCTTGTCCACATCGATCATCAACAGGCTGAGCGGTTCCTCGCGCCGCCGCGCGTTGTGGATCTCTTGCTCCAGCCGATCCTGAAAGTATTCATGGTTATAGAGGCCGGTCATCGTGTCTCGGGTGGCCCGCCGCTCCAGGTCGGCAATCACGCTCTCATGATAGCTCTTGACCGCGTTAAGCAGCAGATCGTCCAGGATGCGGTCCAGGTAGAGCGCCAGATCCAGCATCGGGTGATCGGTGCTGTTCAGATGGTTGTGCAACGTCTCCAGGATATGGCTGCGCAAGACGATATATTCGTGGATGACCTCGTGGACCTCATAGCCTTGCTGCTGGCGGGTGCGGCCCTGGGTGCGGGCATAGCGCTGCATCTGCTCCAACGGGCTGGGCAGCGTGGGATAGCGTCCGCTGGTGGGCGACGCGGGGGGCTGGTTGGGGACCGCCACGGACAACTGGGTGGGGTTGCGGGCGTCAATCGCGGCGGCAATGGCGGCATTCTCGGCGTCTGGTGCCTGCCCGGCGCGGATGGTTTGCGCCAGGGCCCCGAGCATCCCCTTGACGCCGTCCACGATCTGGTGGGACAGCAGCGTATTATGGATTTCGGTGTCGGGGGTCTGGCGCAGATCGGCCACCCAGGCACGGGTAATCACTTCAACGTTGTTGGCAATAATATCGGCGACGCGACTTAGCACAGTGGATCATCCTCTCTTTACCGGGGTCATAAGCACAACGACAGCCTGTCCTCCTGGTTGCAGGCTCCCCCTCTACGGTATACCCCGTTCATCCCGTTTTGGCTTATGCCTCTTATCTGGCTTTGCGCGCCCCGTGTTGAAGAGTATCTCCCTGGTCCCGGTGAACATCCGCTGTGCTGCGTCGTACTGCCACTACATTGGGTGTTACGCTAGCGCATAGTAGCATTTTTGGTACCATAAAATTTGAGTTGACAGTCGCCGGGTAGAATGGTACTTTAAAGCAATGGAGACGCCGGATATCATCGCCATAAGCATTCCGCAGGCCCGCACCGGACGAGTCCTCGATCCGGGGGTGATCTGGCTGCTGATCTCGGCTGCCGCGTTCGGTTCGATGGCGGTGTTTGCGAAGGAGGCCTATGCAGCGGGGACGGGACTGCCCACGCTGCTGGCGGTGCGGTTTGCGCTGGCGGCGCTGCTCCTGTGGGCGGGGACGCTGGCCGGGCGCACGCCGCTGCGGCTCTCGCGGCGGCAAGCGATCGGGCTGTTCCTGATGGGCGGGGTGGGCTACGTGGGCCAGTCCTTCTCCTTCTTCACCGCGCTGCAAACGATCCCGGCGGCCACCACCGGGCTGCTGCTCTACACCTACCCGGCCTTGGTGACCCTGCTGGCCTGGGGGCTGCTCAAAGAGCGGTTGACCCCGCCCCGGCTGCTGGCGGTGGGGGTGTCATTCGCCGGGTGCGTGCTGGTGCTGGGTGTGCCGTCTAGCGCCGCGCCGCTGGACCCGGTTGGGGTGGGATGGGGGCTGGCGGCGGCGATCATCTACTCGCTGTACATCATCGCCGGGGCGCGGGTCACCGCCGGGGTGCCGCCCCTGCTGGCGAGCGCGATCATCACCTCGGCGGCGGCGCTGGTCTACGGCGTCGGCGGGGCGTTGGGGGGCCAACTCGTTGCCCCGGCGGACCCCACCGGCTGGGTCTGGATCGCCGTCATCGCGCTCGTCTGCACGGTGTTCGCCATCGCCACCTTCTTCGCCGGGCTGGCGCGGGTGGGTCCGGCCCGCGCTGCCATCCTCAGCACGTTCGAGCCGGTGATCACCCTGGGGCTGGCCTTCCTGATCCTGGGTGAGCCGCTGGCCTGGTCCCAACTGGGCGGCGGCGCGCTGATCCTGGCCGCGATCGTGATCTTGCAATGGGGCGGGCGGGCGCGAGCGGAGACGAGGGATCAGGGGTCGGGGGTCGGTTAGCTACAGCTACATACGCCACGATATAAAAGGCTCAAAAGGATCGCCTATGGACCCGGAGAATACGCTAGAAGCGCAAACAGAGAACACGAATCCCCTGATCGAAGAGGCGGATCGCCTGTATGACGACGAGAACTATGCGGCGGCCTTTGAACTCTACCGCACCGTGGTGATGCAAGGACCACCGACGCGGCATGTTGTTGGCGCCTTACATATCAGTTTGTCGCGTATGGGGCCAGACTTGATGCACCGACTGCTATATCAATACCCCACCTCGTTTGCTGTTCGTGAACAAGCCGCCATGTATTTCAGGAACCAAATCCCATCCGACATATCCGTCCGTCTGTGTACCGAACTGATTGAGGAAAATCGCCAGGCGGGCGATGCGTATGATCCCGCCCTAGAACGGTATCTGCGCGGGGTTCGTATTCAGGCCGCTGTCTTTATGCCGCTGCCTCCGGCAATGTCCCAGGAATACCAGTTTTTCATCCAGGACTTTTTGCAAACGTGGGCCCCTAGCACGTGGAAGGGGTGGTTGCTTAACGATATAGCGCGAATATGGGATCCGTTACTCATTCCTGCGCTCAGTTCGTTGGCCGAAGCGGAGGATCTCCCGTTGCCGGTGAAGCGCCTTCTTGCGGCAAAGATAGCCGAGTTACACGCTCTGCACGAGGCTTATGAGGCTTTGACCTAAACCCTTAGCTGATCCCTGACCCCTGATCCCTGATCCCTCGTCCCCAGCCCCCAACCCCCATGCTACAGCCGCACGTCACACGCTATATCGACCGGCACAGGCTCCTGGCCGGGGTGGGGGGGACACCGCTGGTGGTGGCGGTGTCGGGCGGGCCGGATTCGGTGGCGTTACTCCATCTGCTGCGAGAGATCGCCCCGGCGCGAGGGGTGACGCTCCATGTCGCGCATCTCGATCATGGGATGCGGGGAGCAGCGAGTGCCGCCGACGCCGCCTGGGTGGCGGCCACCTGCGCCGCCTGGGGGGTGCCCTGTACCGTGTGCCAGGCCGATGTGCCCGCGTTCGCCGCTGCCAAGCGGCTGTCGCCCGAAGACGCGGCGCGGCGGGTGCGCTATGCCTTCCTCTACGGTGTGGCGCAGGCGGTCGGGGCGCGGGCCGTGGCCGTGGGGCACAACGCCGACGATCAGGTCGAAACCGTGCTCTTGCGCCTCTTGCGCGGGACCGGGCCGCGCGGCCTGGCCGGGATGCGCGCCCGCCGCCCGTTCACGCCCGACCCGGCGACCGGGCCGCTGCTGGCCGCCTGGGGCCTCCCGGCGGACGGCCCGCCGCTGCGGCTGATCCGCCCGCTGCTGGCGACGTGGCGCAGCGCCATCGAACAGTATTGCCGGGACTACGATCTCCAGCCGCGCCGCGATGCCAGCAACGCCGACCCGGTCTACACCCGCAACCGCGTGCGCCGCGATGTCGTCCCCCTGCTGGAAGCGGTCGCCCCCGGCATCCGGCCCCGGATCTGGCACCTGGCCGGGCGCATGGCCGCCGAGCAGACTACCCTGGAGCGCCACCTCCAGGCGGTCTGGCCGGACCTGTACCGCGAGGGGCGGCTGGACCTGGATCGGCTGGCGCACCTGCCCGGTGCCACCCAGGACGCCGCCTTCCGCCGCTTCTATGCCACCCTCGCCGGGGCTGCCGGGTTGACCGGGGCGCATCTGCGGGCGGCGCGCCGCCTGGCCGGGCCGCTCGGTGCGCCGGGGCGCTGGATCGCGTGGCCCGGCGGGGTGGCCCTGGTGCGGGAATATGGGGCGCTGGCCCTGGTGCGATTCGATCCGCAGACTGGGGCACTCGATCTGGCGGCAGACGCGGCCCGTTATCCCCTCTTGCCTGAGCGCGGCGCGTGGCCCCTGAGCGAACCGGTGCTGCGCCTGGGACCCTGGGTGCTGCACTGGTCGCGTGTGGCGGCGGATGCGATAGAGGGCGCGCCGGAGCCGTGGACCGCCCGGTTTGATTGGGATGTGCTCTGCCCCGGCGCGGACGCGGCGGGGCCGCTGCCGCTGGTGCTGCGGACGCGGCAGGCGGGGGAGCGATTCTGCCCGCTGGGGCTGGACGGGCATACGCGGCGGCTGCAAGATGTGCTGACCGAGGCCCATGTGCCCCGGCGCGTGCGCGACTATCTGGCGCTGCTGGCGCGGCCCGGCGGCGAGGTGTTGTGGATGCCGGGGCCGGGCGGGCGGCAAAGTGAGGCGGCGAAGATCACCCCCGCCACCCGGCAGGTGCTGGTCCTGCGCTTCCGGCGGGATTGACAAACCTCCCCCCGCCCGGTACTATACGAGACAAGAAGGCCAGCGCGGGCGGGCGGGCCTCCAGGGATGGCGACCCCATTCTGGCCAACGACGATACTTACACTTCTGCTGGAGGAGCACGCATTCATGTGGTACGACACGGCGATTGACCATGTGCTGATTGACGAGGCCACCTTAAAGACGAAGGTGATCGAACTGGGCGAACGCATCACTGCCGATTATCGCGGGGTGCCGGGGCGCGTGCTGCTGGTCGGCGTGCTGAAGGGGGCGTTGACGTTCATCGTGGACCTGTCCCGCGCAATCGATCTGCCGGTCGAGATCGATTTCATGGCGATCTCCAGCTACGGGGCGGCCACCCAGACCAGCGGCGTGGTCCGTATTCTCAAAGACCTGGAACTGCCCATCGAGGATCGCCATGTGCTGGTGGTGGAGGATATCATTGACAGCGGCCTGACCCTGACCTATATCCTCGAAAATCTGCGGAATCGTAATCCGGCCAGCCTTAAAATCTGTTCGCTGCTCAACAAGCCGAGTCGCCGCAAGGTGGATGTGCCGGTGGACTACGCCGGGTTCGATATCCCCGACGAGTTCGTGGTCGGCTACGGCCTGGACTTCGGCCAGATCTATCGCAACCTGCCCTTTGTCGGCGTGCTCAAGCCCGAAATGTACGAGCACCACGAATAGCGGCCTGTTTATGCCTGCACCCGCCCGGATATACATCTAAGCGGGGGTCTGGTGCGTCATATATAGAGAAAGCGAATTGGCACTCGTGCTTGCTCGCTTACAGCGTAACGTCGGCGCGAAAGACGCATTATATCTAGCAGAACGTTGGGTAGGCCAGCCCACAGAAAGCTAGTTGCTCTTGCACCAGGACAGCTAGGCCGGGTTTTTTGACACCACTTCGGCTCCTCTGGTATAATTGAGTGTCTATGCTCCACCGACCCTGTCGGGCCGATTATTTCGGCACCCGGTGCCGGGGAGTACTGTTGTGTTCGCCGCGCCATCGTTCGTGTCGCAGGCCGGGTCTATGATGCGACAAAATCCTGCCCACTCGAACCGGTTTATACCAACCACGCTCCGCAGCGGAGGCGGTCTGGAGGAATATCTATATGGGAGACAATAAATGGCTCCGCAACAGCTTCGTCTACGTCATCATTATGGTGGCCGTGCTGGTGCTGTTGTTTGCAGTGTTGCAGCCCGGCAAGCCTCAGCAGGAGATGAGCATCTCTGAGGTTGCGGCTGCCGTGCGCGCCGGTGAAGTCGATACGATCGTCGCGCATGAAGACAGTAACGAAATCGACATCAAGTTCAAAGATACGACCAAGCCGATGCGCACGGCCACCAAGGAGCCACAGCAGGCGATTGGCGAGATTTTGCTGTCGCAGGGTATCACGGCGGATAAGCTGCCCAATATCCGCGTCGAAAAAGCCAATTCGTGGGGTGGGCTGTTAAGCACCCTCGGCTTTATCTTACCGACCCTCTTCTTGATCGGCGTGTTCGTCTTTATGATGCGCCAGGCCCAGGGGACCAATAATCAGGCCTTGAGCTTTGGGAAGAGTCGCGCCCGGCTGTTCATGGGCAACAAGCCCACGATCACCTTTGCCGACGTAGCGGGCGTGGAGGAAGCGAAGCAAGAGCTGGCTGAAGTAGTCGAGTTCTTGAAGTATCCCGACAAGTTCGCGGCGCTGGGGGCACGTATCCCCCGCGGTGTGCTGCTGGTTGGCCCGCCGGGCACCGGCAAGACCCTGCTAGCCCGCGCCGTCGCTGGCGAGGCCGGGGTGCCGTTCTTCAGCATCAGCTGTTCAGAGATCGTCGAGATGTTCGTAGGCGTCGGCGCGAGCCGCTAGCGTGACATGTTCGATCAGGCCAAGCGTAATGCGCCCTGTATCATCTTCGTGGACGAGATCGACGCCGTGGGCCGCCAGCGTGGCGCGGGCCTGGGCGGCTCGCACGACGAGCGCGAGCAGACCCTGAACCAGATCCTGGTCGAGATGGACGGCTTCGACAGCCAGACCAACATCATTGTTGTCGCCGCCACCAACCGCCCCGACGTGCTCGACCCGGCCCTGCTCCGCCCCGGTCGTTTCGACCGCCAGGTTGTGCTTGACCGCCCCGACATCAAGGGCCGCATGGCGATCCTGGGCGTCCACACCCGTGGCAAGCCGCTAGAGAAGGGCGTGCTGCTGGAGACGCTGGCAAAGCAAACGCCGGGCTTCTCCGGGGCTGACCTGGAGAACCTGGTCAACGAGGGCGCGATCCTGTCGGCTCGCCGCAACCGCAAGACCATCGGCATGAACGAACTGGAAGAAGCGATTGACCGTGTCATCGCCGGGCCGGAGCGCAAGAGCCGGATCATCAGCGACCGCGAGAAGTCGATCACCGCGTACCATGAAGTCGGCCACGCCATCGTCGCCCGGATGCTGGCGAACGTGGACCCGGTCCACAAGATCAGCATCATCGCCCGTGGCATGATGGGCGGCTACACCCGCGTGCTGCCCGGCGAAGACCGCTACATGATGACCAAGAGTCAGTTCAAGGATATGATGGCCTTTGCCCTGGGCGGCCACGTGGCCGAGGAACTGATCTTCAACGAAATCACCACCGGCCCGTCGAACGACATCGAACGGATCACCGATATGGCCCGGCGCATGATCACCCAGTACGGCATGAGCAAGAAGCTCGGCCCCCTGGCCTTCGGGCGCAAGGAAGAACTGATCTTCCTGGGCCGTGAAATCAGCGAGCAGCGCAACTACTCGGACGAGATCGCCTATGAGATCGACAAGGAAGTACGCGCCCTGGTGGACGAGGCCTACAACCGCGCTCGCGAAATCCTCACCACCTACAAGGAGAAGCTGATCGATATCAGCGAGCTCCTCATTCAGCGCGAAACGCTGGAAGGCGTGGAATTTGAGACGCTGTTCGAGGGCATTCCGCGGCCTGAGCCGCACTCGATGGAGCCTCGGGGTCGCATCAGCCAACCCGAAGAGGCGATCCGCCGCCTGGCCCCGACCCCCGGTCCCGGCCTCCCGGCCCCCGGCATGGCCTCCATCATCGACCCCGATGGCAACGAGGTCACCTGGTAAGGGTTGCACCTCGGTTGTTCAGCAAAGCTAAGTAGAGCAAGGCGGAAACATGAGAATGTTTCCGCCTTGTTTATTCTTGCGGTTTTGTAAGTATCTCGCCGCTGTTGTGCGTTGTGCCTGTGCGCGGTTGTATGGTAGAATAGCCGCGTACTCTGCTTGCGGCGCGGAGACGCGCATAATGGGAGATGCCACGTCATGCAGGTTGGGCCATACACACTCGACGACGAGCTACGTATCCGCCTGGAATTGCTGGCCCGCGGGGCGGTGCAGCTTCAGCAGGCCGGGGTCTATAGCAGCGCGGCGGGGCAGGCGATCCAGAAAGAGCTACACGACCTGTTCGTCGGCCACAGTGCGGGGATCCAGGGCAACAGCATGACCCTGCCCCAGGTGCGGGCCGTGGTCTATGACCATGCCGTGCTGGAAGGCCCCACCCGCCACGAGCAGATCGAAGTCGTCAACCTGGCCCATGCGTTGGAGTATGTGACCATGCTGGCCGAGGACGAACTCCCCCTGACCGAGCGCCTGATCCGCATCATGCACGCCCTGGTGATGCGTGGGTTGCTGCCGCCCGACGAGGAGCCGGGCGCGTACCGCAACGCCGACCTGCCCGACCTGGCCTATGGCCCGCCTGCCGCCTATGCCGTGACCGGCGAAATGGGCAGCTTTGCCCGCTGGCTGGCGACCAAGCCCGAAGCCCCCGGCTATGAGCGGGACGCCGTGGTGCGCGCCGCCGTCGCCCACACCTGGCTGCTGACCGTCCACCCGTTCATCAACGGCAACGGGCGGGTGGCCCGCCTGCTGCTGAACCTGATCCTCCTCAAAGCGGGCTACCCTATCGTCGTGATCAATGCCGACGACCGCGCCCGCTACATGGCCGCCCTCGAAGCCGCCGGGCGCGACCACAATCTCACCCCCACCCTCGCCCTCCTCGCCGACCGCCTCAGCGACTCCCTGGCCCTGTATTCGCGCTTTGTCTAGGGGTTGGGGGTTGGTAACACGGCTGTTGCAAAGTCGGTGGGTGCTGGCCGACCCAACCCGGTCATCCTGAGCGCAGCGAATGATCTTCGGGGCGGTCCGTGGTGCCGAGGCCACGATCGCGATCGTCCCTGACGGTTGGGCGGCCCCACCAAGATCCTTCGCTGCGCTCAGCTTGACTGCTCTCAAATACCAGTGTGTAGGCCCGGCCACAACACCAACGCGGGTATTTGATCGCAGGTGGTGACCCCGCAGGGTCATGACGGGCTTTGTACATTTTTGCCGAGCGGGGCAGCCTTGCGTTTGGTCG
>JBBSAN010000099.1:0-13178 GCA_038252265.1 Chloroflexia bacterium | reverse complement strand
CATGCCCCTGCATGGCCGATCCTGCTTTTAGCGTCGTGGTGTGTCTGGCAAGATCCGAAACTACCCTGGTGGAAAGGACGGAACCCGCAACATGATTGAGGTCGAACATCTGACCAAATATTACGGGCCTAGTCCAGCGGTGCTTGATGTCAGTTTTTCGGTGGAACGTGGGGAGATCCTGGGTTTCCTGGGTCCCAACGGCGCCGGCAAAACCACGTCGATGCGGATCATCACCGGCTATCTGCCGGCGACGAGCGGCAAAGTACGGGTGGCCGGCTACGACGTGAGCGAAGATTCGCTGGAGGTGCGCCACCACGTCGGCTACCTGCCCGAGACGGTGCCTCTCTATACCGACATCACGCCGTATGACTATCTCGACTTCATGGGCAAGCTCAAAGGGTTGCGCGATGGCAAGACCCGCAAGCAGCGCGTCATGCAAGTCATGGAGCAAGTACGCATTGATGATGTGCGCGGCAAGCTGATCGGGCGGCTCTCCAAGGGCTACCGGCAGCGCGTCGGCCTGGCCCAGGCGTTGCTCAACGACCCGGATGTGCTCATCCTCGATGAGCCGACGGTGGGCCTCGACCCGCGCCAGATCATCGAAGTGCGCGAGTTGATCAAAGAACTGGGCCAGAACCACACGGTCATCCTCAGCACCCACATTCTGCCCGAAGTGAGCATGACCTGCACCCGCGTGATCATCATCAACCGCGGGCGGCTGGCGGCGGTGGACACGCCGGTCCACCTGGCCCAGGACGTGGAAGGCGGCTTTGCCCGCGTCCAGGTGACGGTGGGCGGCCCGCGCGACAACGTGCAGGCGGCGCTACGGGCCATCAGCGGCGTCACGGATGTCAGCATCCCACGGACCAGCGCCTTTGTGACTCTGCCCACCGAACAGGCCAGCGCCCCGCTCAGCGGGGATGCCAATGTGTTCGAGGTGTTCAGCCAGCCAGGCACCGACCTGCGGGCGCGCCTGGCGGCGGCGGTCGTCAACCAGGGCTGGGAACTGTATGACCTGCGGTCGGTCAGCCTCAGCCTGGAAGAAGTCTTCCTCCGCGTCACCACGACCTATGACGAGGCCGAGGCGCAACCGGACGAGGCCGAGTACTTCGAGCCGGGTGAAGAGGACGATCTGACCGAGACCGAGCAGGAAATCATGTACGAAGATATCGGGGACGAAGCCGAGTTCGAGGGGGACGAGGCCGAGGACGGCGACGAGGTCGAACCTGTCGAAGAAGCCCCGGTCGCCCCGGTGCGCCCGGCGGCCCGCCCGCCGCAGCGGCCCGCTGCCCGCAAAGGAGGCCGCCGATGAACACCCTGACGATTGCGATGAAAGAGCTGAAGTCGTACTTTGTCTCGCCCATCGCCTATGTGGTGATTGCCTTCTGGCTGCTGGCAACCGGGCTGTTCTTCTATCTGATCCTGATCAGCGTGAAGACCGCCTCGCTGCAAGAGCTATTCGGCACAGTCACCGTGCTGCTCTTGCTGATCGGCCCGGCGCTGACCATGCGCTTGCTGTCAGAGGAACAGCGCACCGGCAGCCTGGAATTGCTGATGACCGCCCCGATCCGCGACTGGGAAGTGGTGCTGGGCAAGTTCCTGGCGGCGGTCGCCTTGTTCGTCGCCATGATGGCGCTGACCCTGATCTACCCGATCATGCTCCAGCTCTTTGGCGGCACCCCCGACTGGGGGCCGATCCTCAGCGGCTACCTGGGGCTGCTCCTGTTCGCGTCTTCCTTCCTGGCGATCGGCCTGTTCGCCTCGGCGCTCAGCGACAACCAGATGGTGGCGGCGGTGGTCAGCTTCGTCGTCTTGCTGATCCTGTGGATGATCGGGCAACTCGGCCAGGGCGTCGGCGGCAATATCGCCACCTGGCTCTCGGCGCTCTCGGTCACCGATCATTTCAACAACAGCTTCCCTCGTGGGGTGATTGACCTGACCGATGTGCTCTTCTACCTGCTCATCATCGGCGTCGCCCTCTGGACCACCGTCCAGATCATGGAAGCGAAGAGGTGGCGCGCATGAACGTACGCAATAACAGTACGCTCCAACTACTGGGGAGCGCGGCGGGCATCCTGGGCCTGCTGCTGGCCCTCGCCGCCATCGGCTATGGGGTTATCACCAATCTCTGGGACATCCCGCGCTACCTGCTGATCGCCGCGCTGGTGCTGGAAGTGATCTTCGTCTTCCTCAACCCAGAGATCATCTACAGCGCCATCACCGGGCGGGGCACCCGCTTCGGCGTGAACGCCCTCTTGCGCGTGCTGGCAGGCGTCGGCATCGCCATCGCGCTCTACGCGATCTGGGGCCTGCTGGCCCCGCGCATCGGCTCCGGCTTTGGCCGGATCGACGTGACCGCCAACAAGGCGTATTCGCTCGATAACCAGACGATTAACGCGCTGAACAGCCTGCCCGGCCCGATCAAAGCCATCGGCTTCTTCCCGACGGGGGACGCGACGCAACAGGACGCCGACAACCTGCTGAAAGAATACCGGGCGCACACCGACAAGATCCAGGTCCAGTATGTGGACCCGATCCAGGACCCGTTCACGGCGAACCAGTACAACGTGACCCGCTCCGGCGTGGTCGTCTTCGATGACGGCAAGCGCAAAGAGACGGCGGCGTCAAACACGCAGGAGGACTTCACCAAAGCGATCCTGCGGCTGCGGGAAACGGGCACCAAGACGATTGCCGTCCTCGACGTGCCCAGCATCGCCAGCTTTACTGCGGCCTCGCAGTTGCAACGCCCGCTCACCCTGGCGCAGAATGAGCTGTCGCAGCAGAACTATGTCATCCTGGCCCAGCCGTATAATATTGCGATCAGCCCGACGATCTCGCTGTCCGATGTGACCGTGCTGATTGTGCCGCCGGTCGATCCGGCCCACCCAATGAACGACCAGCAGGTGCGTGCGGTCAGCGACTACCTGGATCGCGGCGGCCATGTGCTGCTGATGGGCGACCCGGAGGCTGCACCGCTGCCCCCCGCCCTGCTCCAGAAGTACGGGCTGACCGAGTATCACGACGTGATCCTCGAAAGCAACCAGAGCAACGTCTGGTCCCAGGCCCCGTTCAATACGATGGTGACGAGCTATGGGACCTCGCCGATCACCAAAGATATGGGCAGCCTGCGCACGTTCTACTCGGCGGCGGAGGCGATCCAACCGCCGACCAGCACGATCACCGGCTTCCTGAGCACGGCGGTGGTGCAGAGCAGCAGCACGTCGATCCTGGCGAAGATCGTCGCGGGCACGAACGGGCAGCAGGGGCAACTGGTGCCCGACGAGACGGCCCCGCCCGGTCCCGTGACCATGATCGTCAGTGTTGAACAGGACGCGGCCACCGGTACTGTGACCAACACTGCCCAGACGACCCAGACCCGCGGCACCCGCCTGGTCGTCACCGGTGACGTTGACTTCATGTCGGACTCGCTGGTGCAGCAACTGAACGCGACCAGCAACCTGACCCTGTTCACCAACATCGTCAACTGGCTGTCCGAGTCGGAAGATCGCATCTCGATCCCCGCGCCCTCAACCACGGCACCGACCCTGACCCTGGGCGTGGCGGAACAGAGCTTGACCTTCTACATGAGCGTGGTGATTATGCCGCTGCTCGTGCTGCTGCTCGGCGGCTTTATCTGGTGGCGGAGACGATAATAGCGATGAGTACTCCTAGCAACCCGAATCGTAACCCACGGGGCACGACGCGGCGGGTCACCCCCGCCTCGGCCAACACCCCGCCGTCCTCGCCGGTGGGGCAGGACAATACCCCGGCCCCCAGCACCACGCCCCCCGCCCCCCGCCGGGGGAGCAGTGGGGGCTTCGCAGGCCGCTATACCAGCACCGTCGTCCTGGGCGGGGTGTTCCTCGTGCTGGCGGTGGTGCTCTTTTTCCTGACCCAAAACCCCAACGCCGGGGTGATCAACCCGACCCCCGCCCCCACCCCGGCTCCGGTGGTGTGGGACCTGTCCACCAGCACGGCCCAGGCGATCCGCATCGACACGATCACCCAGACGGTGGCCGTGCAGAGCGTCAACAACCAGTGGCAACTGACCGCGCCGACCAATGAACCGGCCAGCCAGTTCCAGGTCGGCTCGGTGGTGGACCAGTTGAAGAAGATCGAAGCCCAACGGGCACTGACCGAAACCGACATCACCAAGTATGGCCTGGACGCCCCGGCGATCACGGTGACGCTGGTGGTCAGCGGGGCGCAACAGGCGACCAACACGCTGCTGGTCGGCAAGGCCACGGTTGATGGCGGTTCGTATTATGTTAAGGTGGGCGGCAAACCGACCGTCTACGTGCTGACGAACACGCTGATCGAGCAGTTGCGGAGTTGGACCACGACCCCGCCGAAGGCGGAGCCGACCCCGACCCCACTGGTGATCGTCACGCTCAGTCCAACGCCGTCGGAAACGGCCACGCCAGGGCTGAGTGGACCGGTGCAACCACCCACGGTGGTCGCCACGCCCACGACGGCCAGCGTCGCCACGCCGACCACCTTACCGGTGGTCACTCCCACAACGGCGAACGCGGCCACGCCGACGCCGTAGTGTAGAGATTAGAGGTCAGAAATTAGAAGTTAGAAGTCAGCCGCCGGTAACCCACCGGCGGCTGATTGCTTTATCTCTGGTGCCTTCCTGAAATTCGCGTGTTCGGCGGGATAGGAGGGGTACGTGATTGACACATTGTAGCGACGGAGGAACAGAGCGATGAGCACCAAGCAAGCAGATGAGCACGATAGCGACCTGCCCGCTGGATTATCGAATCCGGCGCGGCGGGCACTGGCGGGGGCGGGTTGCTGGCGGCTGGAGCAGGTAGCCGCGCGCACGGAGGCCGAGATCGGGCACCTGCACGGCATGGGGCCAAAAGGGATCACCCTGCTCCGCAGCGCGCTCACGGCGCAGGGGCTGGCGTTCGCCGGAGAGAAAGAGGCATCACCCGCCTGAGCGCGGGGTCGAACGCCACGTCATATCTGCCCGGTAGCTGCGTTTACACTCGCACACAGCCTGTGCGGAGGACCGTCCATGCCTATCGATACCAAATCACGCGAAAAGTGGCCCGCGCCGGAACCCAGCCCCGCCGCCGCCGACCTCACCGCCGAACTGGCCCAGGCACAAGCCGAGGTCGCCACCGACCCGCTGCGGGCCAAAGCACGGGCGGTGCTGGCCCTGTTGCGCGCCACCTATGGCGAGCCGCGCTGGCCCACCCTGGACCCGTTGAGCAGCCTGATCGAAGTGCTCCTCTCGCATCGCACGGCAGACCCGCAGACCTGGGCGGCGTTCAAGGCGCTCCAGGCGCGCTACGCCGACTGGGCCGCCGTGCGTGATGCGCCCATCCCTGAAATCGAGGCGGCGATCCAGGGCACCACCTGGCCGGAGCAAAAAGCCCCGCGCCTTCAGGCGGTGCTGCGCCAGATCAGCGCCGAACGGGGGCAGCTCGATCTGGATTTCCTCAACGACCTGCCGTTGCCCGAAGCGAACGCCTGGCTGCAACACCTGCCGGGGGTCGGCCCCAAGTCGGCGGCGTGCGTGCTGCTGTTCGCCTGCCACCGCCCGGTGCTGCCGGTGGATACCCATCTCCACCGGGTCAGCGGGCGGCTGGGGCTGATCGGGCCGAAGGTCAGCGCCGACGATGCCCATGTGATCCTCCAGGCGCTCTTGCCCGATCCGGCGAATGCGGAGGATGTGCTCGCCTTCCACCGCGACATGCTGCTGCACGGCCAGCGGGTGTGCGTCTGGCGCGATCCCCGCTGCGAGGTCTGCCCCCTACGCGATTGGTGCGACTATTTCGCCGCCCATCCGGAGAAGCAGGCTAAAGTTCGGCGTGATGCGTGATGCGTGATGCGTGATGCGTGATACGTGACGAGGGATCAGGGATCAGGGATCAGGGATCAGAACGCCGCAGTACGCAATACGTAATACGCAATCCGCAATACGCATCACGCATCACGCATCACGCATCACGTCAGAGCACATGGACGATTTCCAACTGGTAGTCCACCAGATTGCCCAGTTCGACCCGTGATTCAACAAAGGTGACGGCTTTGGACAGCACTTCGTTGGCGTGCGCGGCGCTGTTGCTCACGCAGGCCACGCCCAGCACCGCCCGTTGCGTCTCGTCCAGCGCCTCGATTTCTGCCGCCGACACCCGGTATTCGTTCGCCAGCCGCACCACCAGCGACTTGACCACATGCCGCTTGTCCTTCAGCGAGTGGCTGGCCGGTAGGTCCAATTCGATTCGCACCACCCCGATAATCATAGACAGCACCTCCTTGTCTGTATTATAAAGGATCAGGCAGGGGCAGGATTTGAACCACGAAGGCACGAAACGAAACGACGAAAGACACGAAGTAGTTGAGGGGTTACTCAATCATCCGTGGGCTTCGTGCTTTCGTGGCTCCAACCGCCCTGCCCGACGATCTCGGCATAAACCGCCGTGCCGTTGTAGGATATGGCTCCGCCCATTGATGGTCGGAAGACCCCAGCATTGGAGGACACCCGACCATCAATGGGCGGAGCCATATCCTACAACAGGCCCTTTACCACCCGCCACCTCAGCCCTACAAGCTTTCGTCCCCTTCGTTTCGCGGGCTTTGTCCTTTCGTGTTTTCGTGGTTCAAATCATGCCGTCCCTCTTGACAACCCTGGAGAGTAGTGTTATAATAAGTGTACAAACGACAATAACTAAGGAGAGACGATGGCAGAGGAGCAGACCCCCGGTACGGGCAGCCAGGACGACGCGGCGCAGAGAGCGGACGTTGCTGCCTCGCCTCCGACCTACAATGTGAGCAAGTACCCGCGCCCGTCGGTGACGGTGGACCTGGTGATCTTCACGGTGGTCAAGCGTGACCTTCAGGTGCTGCTGGTGCGGCGGGGCACCGCCCCGTTCAAGGATATGTGGGCGCTGCCCGGCGGCTTCCTGCATATTGACGAGCCGTTGGAAGAGGCCGCCCGGCGCGAACTGGCCGAGGAAACCGGGCTGGAAGGCGATGATGTGTATCTCGAACAACTCTACACTTTTGGCGCACCGGGCCGGGACCCGCGCACCCGCGTGATCACTATCGCCTACTTCGCCCTGATCGAGGATGCCAGCCATCGCCCGCTGCGTGCCACCGCCGACGCGGTGGAGGCCCGCTGGTGGAGCGTCTACGACCTGCCGCCGCTGGGTTTCGACCACGGCGAAATTATCGACGCGGCCCTGCGGCGGCTGCGGAGCAAGCTGGACTGGACGCCGGTCGCCTTCCGCCTGCTGCCCGAACAGTTTACCATGACGCAATTACGCACGGTGTACGAAGCGATCCTCAACGAGGACCTGGGCGGCACCAAAAAGCGCAATTTCAGCAAAAAGTTGCTCAAGCGGCCCGCCGACCGCAAGCTGATCGAAGAAGTGCCCAATGCCCGCGTGACCGGCCCGCATCGCCCGGCGCGGCTCTACCGCTTTGTGGAAGAACGACCGTATGACTGGGGCGCAACCGCCCCGGCCAGCACCATTGACGGATCTGATGGATCTGATGAAGGAGACGATACCGATGACTGATGTAATGACCGAAACCCGCCCCGCGCCCGCCGAGGCCCCGGCGCTTGACCCGACCCTCGCCCCCGCGATCCCGTTTCTGAACTGGATCGCCGGATGGCAGCGCAACCTGACCCCGGTTGATCTGGGCACCATCGCGGCCCAGCCGGAGCGCGTCGCCGTGATCAGTGTGGACATCATCAACGGCTTTTGCTATGAAGGCCCGCTGAGCGGCCCCCGCGTGGCCGGGATCGTGGAGCCGATCCGCGCCCTGTTCCAGGCGGCCCATGCCGCCGGGGTGCGCCGCTTTGTCCTCACCCAGGACACGCACGACGAGAACGCGCCGGAGTTCGCGGAGTGGGGCGTCCACTGCGTGCGCGGCACGGCGGAAGCCGAGACGGTGGACGCGCTGAAGAACCTGCCCTGGTTCGGGGAAAGCATCCGCGTGTTCGAGAAGAACAGCACCAGCAGCGCCCACCACACCGGCCTGGACGCCTGGCTCGACGCGCCGGAGCAGCACGAGGTGGACACATTCATCGTCGTGGGCGACTGCACCGACCTCTGCACCTACCAACTGGCGATGCACCTGAAGCTGCGCCACAACGCCGCCGGGCGCACCGTCCATGTCATCCTGCCCGAAGACTGCGTGCAGACCTACGATATGCCGGTGGCGCTGGCCGGGCAGTTGGGCATCATGCCCCACGACGGCGACATGACCCACACCTTCTTCCTCTACCACATGGCGCTCAACGGGGTCGAAGTCGTGAGTCATGTGACGGCGAACGTGTAGGTGTGAGAAATTAGAAATTAGAAATTAGAAGTCAGAAATCAGCACGTAAAGAAGCTGATTTCTGATTTCTAATTTCTGACTTCTCGTCGCTCTTTGCGCCAAGCGGGGCGATGGCGTATGATAGCTGTATGCAATTCTTGAAGTCCGATCTTGCCAACAAGGTGGTCGTGCAGGTGTGGGGGCGGTTCCCGTTTCCGCGCGGGGTGCGGCGGCTGATCCAGTGGGTGCTCAGCCCCAAGTTCATCGTCGGCGTGGTCGCGGTGGTGTTCGATGAGCAGGGGCGGCTGCTCTTGCTCCAGCACACCTACAAGCGCAAGTATCCGTGGGGCTTCCCCGGCGGCGGCATGGACCACGGCGAGACGACCGAGCAGACGGCATTGCGCGAATTGCGCGAAGAGGCGGGGGTGGAGGGGGCCATCGTGCGGTTGTTGGGGGTGCGGACCGACCGCACCCGGCGGCTGATCGATGTGTTCTACCTCTGCCGCGCCCGCCGCCAGCACTTCCGCCCCAACGCCGAGATCAGCGCCTATGGCTACTTCGCCCTCGACGCCCTGCCCGACGGGGTCTCGCCGCTCCTGCGCGAGACGGTCGAGCATTTCATGGCGGATGGACTGATCTCCGGCGAGGCGATCCGGGCGACCGACGAGGGGATTTAGGCCAGGAGTCGCCGTTACAAAGTATGCTGGGGGAACAGGCAAAAGCCCACAAAGCCGACGAGCAGATTGACCAGCGGCGCAAGGCTGACATAGAAGCCGAGTTGCGGCTGGCCCAGCGCAAACAGGATCCAGGCGACGATCAGCGCGCCGACGACCACCACCGGAAAGCTCATCGCCGCGCCCAGCACCAGCCGCACGCTGAGCAACTTGTCCGCGCCGGGGGCATCGGCCATCATCGCGGCGATGATCCACAGGC
This sequence comes from Chloroflexia bacterium, assembly GCA_038252265.1. Classification (GTDB taxonomy): domain Bacteria; phylum Chloroflexota; class Chloroflexia; order QHBQ01; family JAICKM01; genus JBBSAN01. The sequence continues at coordinate 3,965 of JBBSAN010000099.1, read as the reverse complement.
CCGGCGAACAAAGAGCCAGAAACCCCAAGATGCACGAACTGATCACCAGAGGCGGCATATTCCCTCCTGGGCGGGAGGTGGCGGGAGGCGAAACAACCCTCCGCGCTCCTCGATCTCCTATGAGATCCTAAACAATACTAGCCCGATCTGTCAAACTTTAGCCATAATGGGGGATTGACAGATCAAGCGAAAAGCGGTAAGCTTCCGTGAGGGGGGTTGGCACCACCTTTTTGACGATGAAGATGCGCTCGGCTCGTTTGGCACCGGCGTTCCATCGCTAGCCTGTCAAGTCGGGGTAACGCTATATGGCCGAACAGGGTGCCACCCAGTACGACCTCTTTATTTCGCACGCACCTGCCGATCGCGCCTGGGTCGAAGGCTATCTGTCCGACGCCTTGCGCCAGGCCGGGTTACGCTGGTATACGACCACCGGAGGCGGGGGACCCGCCCGGCGCGCCGAGACCGAACAGGCCGCCGCCAGCAGTCGCCGCGTGCTCCTCATCCTCTCCCGCGCCTATTTAGCCGACGGCTTCACCGATATGGTCGCGCTGCTGGCCCGCCAGTATGGCACGGGTGGCGCGATCTGGCCGGTCAGCCCGCTCCTCTTGCAGCCGGTCCAGCTTCCGGCCCGGCTACCGATCCTGCCCACCCTGGATGCGACCGACCCGCGCAAATGGCTGCGGGTGATCAACCGGCTCTGCTCCGAACTGGGCTACCCGATGCGTGAGCCAGCGCAGCACCCGCCTTGCCCCTACCCCGGCCTCCAGGCGTTCACCGCCGCCGATGTGCCGCGCTTTTATGGCCGCGATGCCGAAGTGGGGATGCTGCTGGGCCATTTGCGCCGCGAACGCTTCGTGCTGGTCAGCGGGGCATCGGGCGTGGGCAAGACCTCACTGATCGAGGCGGGGCTGATCCCGCAATTGCCGAACAGCCCGCACTGGCCCCCCGGCTTCTGGGTGGCCCGCACCATGCGGCCCGGCGCGCACCCGGTCCAGGCGCTGGCCGAGACGTTGCAGGCCAGCCAGGCCCATCCCCGCGATGTGCTGACCGAGTTGCTGGCGGCGCACTTCCCGGCAGGGCGCGTGCTGCTGGTGATCGACTCCTTTGAAGACCTCTTCACCCTGAGCGACCGCGACGAGCAGAGCCGCTTCCTGGCCGCGCTGGGGGCGTTGCGGGCCGATGCGCGCTGCGCGCTGGTGCTGGTGATGCGCGCCGACTTCTATCCCGACCTGATGACCAGCCCGCTGTGGCCGGTGGGCGCGAGCCAGCGGCTGGAGGTGGAACCGCTGAGCGGGACGGCGTTGCGCATGGCCGTGCAACAACCGGCGCTGCTGGCCGGGGTGCAGTTCGAGGGCAGCCTGCTGGGGCGGCTGCTGGCCGATGCCCACACCGAACCCGACGCCTTGCCGCTGCTGCAAGAAACGCTGGTCGGGCTGTGGAGTGGCATGGAGTGGCGGCTGCTGGCGGCGCGGACCTATGCCCGGCTGGCCGAGGCCGGGCGCGGCGGGCTGGCGGCCTCCTTTGTCGCCTGCGTGGAAGCCAGCTTCCGGACGCTGCCCACAGGGCAGCAGGCCACCGCCCGGCGCGTCCTCCTGCGGCTGGTGCAGTTAGGTGAGGGCCGGCCCGATACAGCCCGCCCGCAACTGGTAGCCGAACTGGGGGCCGCCGACGAGGACCCGGCGCTGCTCGTCCAGGCGCTCCAACACCTTGCCGCCGGGCGCTTGATCACTCTGGACGGCCCGGCAGACGCGGCGAACACGGTCGTCCAACTGACGCATGAGGTGCTGATCGTCCGCTGGCCGCGGCTGAGAAGCTGGCTGCGCGAAGAGCGGGCCGCCGAGCAGAATCGGCGGGCGGGAGAGCGGCAAGCCCAAACGTGGATGCAGCGCGATATCGCTCACTGGCTGGCCCATCCCCCGGCAGAGCCGGTCGGCGTGGTAGCGGTGTCGCCGCTGGTCAAGCGGAACGGCAACGGGCACGCGAACGGCAACGGGCACGCGAACGGCAACGGCCTGCATGAGGGGATGGACAGCGAACCGGCCCGGCAGCAGGAGAGCGTCCCCGCCTATTCCGCGCCGGAGCGGTCCGCCGCCGTCGCCCTGAGCGAGCGCGCCCGCGTGCAGTCGCCTCGGGCAGTGCTGGATCGGTTCCGTGATCCCGGCGGATTGGAGCCGCGCAGCAGCGGTCCTTCTCTGACCACTGTGCTGGAGGCGGCGGCCCCATCCGCCGCGTCCCCCGTCGCCGGGGTCGCCCTGCTGGAACCCCCCCCGACGATCATCGATGATCCGCCGTTTGACTTTGACCCGCCGCGCCTCCGGGCGGAACCGGCCCCGGCGATCATTGATGACCCACCGGTTGACCTTGCGCCGCCGTCCTCCCTGGCGGAACCGGCCCCGGTGATAGCCGATGACCCACCGGTTGACCTTGCGCCGCCGTCCTCCCTGGCGGACCCAGCCCCGACGGCAGCTGATGGCTCACCGTTCGTGCTGCCTGCCTGGGCCAGAAACCCCACCAGCGAGCGTGCCAGGCCGGATGCGCCCTATCTGTCGCCGCCCGCCCGGACCCGTGCCCCCGCCGCCCTGCTGGACAGCCCGGAGCCAGCCGCACCCGCGCTGGTGGTCGCCGCCGCCCCGGTTCCTGAACGGATACACGAGGTCGCACGGCTATACGAGGATACCCGGGATCAGGCGGTCGCCGCGGCGCGAGATCGGCTGGCCCGGCTGGCCGTGCTGCGCGTCGAAGAGGACCAGCGGCAGATCGACGCCCAGGCGCGTGCTCTGCGGCTGCACCGGCTGACGAGGGTCGCGGGCCTGCTATTGATGGTGATCGTCGCGCTGGGGGTGATCTGGCTGCTGGGAAGCTGGGTCTGGTAGGCGGGAAATCGCTGCGATCCGGGACCGGGTTACGATCCCCAACAAGGCGTCCGCCGGACGCCCCTACACCAAGATCACGGACGTGGCAACAGTCGCCGGACGTTGCGTATGGCTGTTGCCATGTCTGTCGGTGTTAGCCCCCCCAGGTTGTCATCCTGAGCGCAGTGAAGGATCTTCTCGGCGGTCTGTGGTGCTGAGGCCACGATCCCGATCACCCCTAACGACTTAACAGCCCGAACAAGATCCTTCGCTGCGCTCAGGATGACAACCTGGGATTGGCAACAGTTATGGGACTGGGCAACAGCCATGATGCGAGGGGTGGGCCATTGCTGGCCCACCCCTCGCATCATCCCGTATCAGATTACATCCGGCGCTGCGGCGGCTTCCGTCACCGGCGGGCGGTACTGGGGCAGGATTTCGAGCACCTGGGCGCAGACTTCGTAACGGCCAAAGCTGGGCATGAGGTAGGCCCCGGCGACCTTATCGCGGGCGTAGGTCAGCAATTCCTGGCCCATTTTGACCCCTTCCGCGATGCCGTTCGCCCCGGCCCCGCGCATCCGCGCCAGCGCCCAATCGGGGATCGTGATACCCGGCACCTCGTTGTGCAGAAACTCGGCGTGGCGGGCGTTCTGGAGCGGCAGGATGCCCATCAGGATCGGCAGCTTGAAGTCGGAGACAAGGTCCAGCGTCTTGTCGAGCAGTTCCATGTCGAAGAAGGGCTGGGTCATGACGAAGTCGGCCCCTGCTTCCATCTTCTGGTAGAGCCGGTCGATCTGCAAGGGCAGGTCGCGGGCACCGGGGTCGAAGGCGCAGCCGATGAGGAAGTCGGTCGCGCCGCCGATGGTGTTGCCCGCCACGTCTAGCCCCTGGTTCATCCGCCGCAGCATCTTGATCAACCCCACCGCGTCAATGTCGAACACGCCCGAAGAGGCGATCTTGTCCACCGGGTTGGGCGGGTCACCGGTCAGGGCCAGGATGGTGCGGTGGCCCATCGCGTAGGCCCCCAGCAATTCGGCCTGGATGCCCAGCAGCGAACGGTCGCGAGTGGTGAAGTGGATGATCACCTCCATCCCGGTCTGCTGGCGGATCATG
>JBBSAN010000098.1:0-13263 GCA_038252265.1 Chloroflexia bacterium | reverse complement strand
CCTCAGCGCGTTCGAGGCGGCCATCCTGGCCTTCGTGGGTGGGCTGTTGGCGCGCTCGTTCATCAGCGTCCTCTTGTGGATCGGGCGGGATAACGAGAACGTCAGCTTCCTGCTCGGCTGGGCGTTTTTCCTCTGGCCGGGCCTGATTGATACCATCCCGAAGTTGCTGGGCAAGCAGTACCTGACCCGCCCCGCCACGCTCCTGTGGTTTGCGGCGTCAGTAGGCGCGTTCACCGGGATGATGGATGGGATGTGGCAGACACACCGGTGGCTGGGCATTGGGTCGGTAGCGTATGTGCTCGACGAAACCTGGGGGCTACCCGGCACAATGCAGGGCGACGTGCTGCATCTCATCAATTTTGCCTGGGGCGACCATGCGGTGGGCGAAACACGCACCGATGCCCATCGCTACAACAGTGGGTTTGCCTGGCTGCCCAACAGCGCGTTTACCCAGGGCGCAGTCATGAGTAGCAACAACGATCCAGCAGGCAGCGCGGTGTTCGAGCATGAGAACACCCATGTCTGGCAAAATCGCATCTTTGGCCCCTTCTACACCTGGAGCTACATCATCTGGCTGCTGCTCTGGCTGATTCCGGGATTGATTTTCGGGGCGGCGAGCAGCGTCGGTGTCGGTCAGGGCATCACCGCGTGGTCGTACTATAACAATCCCTGGGAGGTCTGGGGCTACGCCGTGGGTACCGGCCTGGGCGACGTGCCCCGCACCGATCCCCTGCGTGGCGGGGGCATCTGGTCCGACCTGGCGGCAGGCCTGGTCGCCATCCCCTTCTTCCTGGGCTTTCTGGCGCTTGCCAGTTGGATCATCTATCGCACCTGGTCGCGGGCGCGGGCCACCGCCTGAGCACTCGTACGCACGTCAAATCCGGCCTGGCGGCGGGCACAGGCCAGGGCTGCGGTCGGCTTTGCTGATGCCGGGTATTGCAGCGGCAGCTTCCGCCGCGAAAGCTGTGGACTATGCTGTCCGGCACGCAACGACCAGGGAGGTCACCATGTCGTTGCGGAAACCGTCTTTTGCCTTCCTGATAGCTGCCTTTTATCTCCTCACCTGCACCGGGTTGATCGCCCTGGCTGCCCGCGTCTAGGCCACGGCCCCGCCGGTGGACGCCTTCGAGGCCGGGCTGCCCGCCGGGCACGGCGTTGGAGCGCCGCGCCCGGCCTTTCGGCGGCGGCGACCAAAGACGTGTGCCCGGGTTGGTGGGGCAGATTCAGGGGGTGACAACGGTGAGGGCGACGGCAGAAGGCCCCAAAAGCGAAGGGGGTGGTAATTTACCAGGCGACGCTGACCAGCAGGGAGGTGGGGGCAGCGGCGTAGAGGGTGCCGAACTCGGCGGGCGGAAGGGGGCGGGCGAAATAATAGCCCTGGCCCCACGCGCAGCCTAGCGCACGCAGGGCGCTCAACTGCTCCACGGTCTCAATGCCCTCGGCGGTCACCGACAGGTTCAGCGCATGGGCCACGGCCAGGATCGCGTGGATAATGGCGGTGTCCTCCGGGTCCTGGTCCAGGCCGTCAACAAACGAACGGTCCAGCTTCAGGCCATCGATCGGATAGCGCTTGAGATAGCTCAACGCCGAGTAGCCGGTGCCGAAATCATCGATCACCAGATGGACGCCCAGGGCTTTCAACCGGGTCAACATCGCCAGTGCGCCGTCGGCGCGGTCGATGGTCAGGTTCTCGGTGATCTCGAGGGTCAGCGCGGCGATAGGGAAGCCGGTGATCGCCAGGATGGCTCCGATCTCGGCGATCAGGGTCGGCTGCTGCACCTGGCGGGCCGACAGGTTGACGTTGAGGCGCAGCGGCGGGGCCTGGGGCGTGGCAACCTGCCAGGCGCGCACCTGGCGGCAGGCGGTCTCCAGCACCCAGAGTCCCAGCGGCACGATCAGCCCGGTCTCCTCGGCAATGGGGATAAACTCGGCAGGGCTGATCAGCCCGCGCTGCGGATGCTCCCAGCGCACCAGCGCTTCCACCCCGATGATCTGCTCGCTGGCTAGATCGATCAACGGCTGGTAGTAGACCCGCAGCTCCCCACCCTCGATCGCCCGGCGCAGGTCCAACTCCAGCGTCATCCGATCCCAGGCTTGCGAGTTCATCGCCGGGTCAAACACCGTATAGCCCCCCTTGCCGTAGTGCTTGGCGGCGTACATCGCCAGGTCGGCGTCACGCAGCACGTCAGCAGCGGTGCCCCCCACGGCGGGGCTACGGGCGATGCCGATGCTGGGGCTGATAAACACCTGCTGGTCCTGGAGGGTGAAAGGCGCGCGCATCTCGTCGAGGATGCGCTCGGCCACCTGGGCGGCCCGGTCCAGGTCGGTCACGCCGTCCAGCAGCAGGGTGAACTCGTCGCCGCCCAGCCGGGCCACGGTATCGCCCCGCCGGGCGCAGCGTTGCAGCCGCTCCCCCACGGCCACCAGCAGTTGATCGCCCATGGAGTGGCCCAGGCTATCATTGATCACCTTGAAATTGTCCAGGTCGAGGAACAAGACGGCCAGCCTCTGCCGGGGTGCCGTGCCCGCCGCCAGCGCACAGGTGAGCCGCTCCATAAACAGGGCGCGGTTGGGCAGGTGGGTTAGCCCATCGTGAAACGCCTGGTAGGCCAGTTGCTTCTCCAGACCCTTGCGCTCGCTGATGTCGCGCATGACAATCAGGTGGCAACCGGGCAAGACATCCGCTTTGGCCCGCACCTCCACCGTGTGGTGGCTGCCATCGGGCTGCTGGAAGGTGTACTCGCCCTGTAAGTCGCCCGCGTCCAGCGCTGGCTCCCAGCGGCCCGGCGCGTCGAGTACCGGGAGCGCGGCCAGCAGATCGAACAGCGCCAAACCGCCCAGCACCTGCTTGGGCCGTCCGGCCAGCGTGCAGGCAGCGGCGTTGGCGTCGAGACAAACGCCCTGGGCGTCGATCAAGAAAATGCCGTCGAAGGCGTTCTCGAACACGGTGTGGAAGCGCTGCTCACTGGCGCGCAGGGCGGCCTCGGCAGCCTGGCGCTCGGTGATATCGCGCACCCCGCGCAGATGGCGTGGCCCGATCCCCAGGTAATCAGGCTAGCGTTGTAGTCAATCGCCGGGGTCGTGCCGTCGCGGTGCCGGGCAATATGCGTACCGGCGCGCGGCACAGGGTCGGCCAGTAGCGGTTGCTGATCCGGCCTCACCGCCAGGGTGGTAAATTCAAACATCATCCGCCCGGTCAGCTCGCTCGGCACATAGCCCAGCAGCGCGGCTCCCGCGTTGTTAACCTCCAGGATATGCCCCGTCGTCGCGTCAACCACGTAGATACTCTCGGCGATCTGCTGCATCATGGCCTGATGGCGGCGCTCGCTCTCCTCGCGGGCGGCGGTGGCGGCGGCCAGGGCGGCCAGCATATCGTTAATCGCCGCGCCCAGGTGGCTTAGCTCATCGTGCCCGTCCAGCGTCACGCGCGCTGCCGGGTCGCGCTGGGCACCGATGGTCGCCACCTGGGCATCCAGCGTCGCCACACGGCGCAAGACCAGCCGGTGCAGCAGGCCCGTCGTGACTCCCCCTGCGGTCAGCCCCATCGCCAATAGAGCCAACACGAAATACCCGATGGCGGCCTGGCCCCGCTCGTAGATCGTGCGCGGTTGCAGTACGCGCACGATCAGCGTGGGCTGGCCCGTCACGCCGGGCAGCAGGGCATACGCGGCCACATGCTGCGGGTCGAACAAGCGTACCTCTGCCGGGCCGCCGAGCACCAGATCGGGCACGACGGCCCGGTAATCGGCGGGGAGGTCGGGATCATCCGCACGGCGCATGTCGAGCGCCATACCAAGCTGTGCGCCCAGTGCGGCGACCGTGGGCGGTCGAGATAGCGCCCGAACAAGAGGGTACCCCGGCGCGGTCCTGTGCCCGCGCTGGTCATGATCGGCTCGGCGGCCACCAGCGCGATGCCATCGGGCAGGGCCAGCAGCCCCGTCACCCCGTCGTTACCGGGATCCAGCGCCAGCAGGGGGCTGCCAGACCCCAGTGCCGCCGCCAGCGCAGGCAGCACGGGCCGATCGAGCGCCAGGCGATAATCGTAGTTGCGGGCATAGACGATCCGCCCCTCGGCATTGACAAACACCAGCAAGTTGAGCCGAGTGTTGGCGAGGTTGGTACCCAGGGTCAGGTTGGAGTGGATATAGGCTGCGTTATGGTCCGCGATAAAGGCGTAGGTGTCGTCCCAGAACGACCAGTCGCGAGTCAGGCTGGCCAGCCCGGCGATCTCGTCGGTCTGGGCGCGGACCGCGCGCTGGGCATCCTCGCGCAACTCTTGTTGTTCTTCCTCGGCAAAGCTGTTGAGCACGATGAAGTGGGCGGCAGCGAATAAGGCCACGATCAGCCCGGCAAAGGTCAGCGATAATCAACGGGATTTTGTGGCGGAGCGCCATAGTTGGGTGTTCCTGCTAGCGGGATAATCTGGGGCCTTCGGGGTCGGGCTGCCGGGTCCGGCCTCTTTCCTGCAATCTGACTCTCTCATCATCGTACTGGTTATGCCCGTCGGCGGGGATGGCTGATCGGGCCTTCTTTGCCAGGACTACTGGTCCTCATCGGGGTTAATAGATCCGGTGGCCGGGTAGCTCGCCCGGCAGCAGCGGGGCAGCGAGCAGGCCGGGGAACGTGTGCAGGGCGACCGGCCCCGGCGTGTAGAACGGTTCGCCGTAGGCGACCCCGATCATCGCGCCGAACCAGGCCGCTTTGACAGTGATGAAGCGCTCGAACACGGATTGCCCCAGAACGGTCACCGGGCCGGCCTCCACCGCCCCGAATTGGCTGTGGTAGGCCCGGAGCGCGGTCAGCCGTTGCTCCCACACCGCCGGCACGTCGAGCATAAAGCGCGCCCCTGGACTGAGGACCACGCGGGATCATGGGGGGTGTTTCCGCCGGGCAGTGTGCGGGCAGGGTTTAGAGCGGGATGTCGTCGGCAATATTGGGCAGGGGCGGCTCGTTGCTCTTCGCGGGCGGGGCCATCTGGCGCGCGACAAACCGCTTGGCAGCGTCCAGCACCTGCTGGGCCGTCTCGCCTTCCTCGACCTGGAGCGTGATCTCGATGCGTTCATTCTCGTAGTTGCCCAGGTTGATCGTCCGATGGTACGTAATGGTCACGGCTTTCATGGGGGGGGTTCCTTCCCGTGTACGAAGTAGTCCTGTTTGCTGCCGCGCCGCTGCGGTCTGCGGCTGCTTGCGCATGAGCCGGGCCACCGGCTTGCCGGGGCGGGGCTGAGCCACGACCACCCCGAGGTTTGCACGCGGAGGATGACCCGTGGATACCGGGAAGAGCGGAGGGCTACATCCAGGGCATCCTGCTCGTGGGAATGCAGAGCATCCCTTATGGAGACGGCCCGACCGGAACCGGCGCTCCTTGCCTTCGTGACGCAACAGGGCGGCAATTATCAGCTATTGAGCACGGCATAGACTTCTGACGCCGCGCTAACCGTCGCGCCCCACCCGGCGGGGTGCGCCTGCCGTCGCGGCGTCAATCGCCGTATACATCAGGCGGAGGCTGCCCAGATTGTCCCGGCCCGAACTCGCGGGCGGCTCGCCCGTTGCGACGGCGCGGGCGAAGGCGCGCAGGCTGCCCGCCCGATCGATCTGCGGGAGCACGGGTAGCTCGATCCGCCGGGCACGTTTGCCTAACGGGCGGACTGTGACACGATCCACGCTCGCCCCGTGGTTATCACGGCTGGTCCAGGCGATCTCCCCACGTACACATTCGATGCGCCACTCACCCGCCCAGGGGGTCTCCGGCCCCGGACTCACCCAGCTCCCCCGGTAGCTCACCACCGCGCCACCGGCGAAGCGGATCGTCGCCACCGCCGCCGCCGGGTCCACGAAGTTGCTCCACGGCGGGTTCCAGGCGTGGCAGGCCACCTCGACCGGCTCCTGCCCCAGGACGGCGCGCATCAGGTCGAAATGATGGATCGACATGTCGGCCAGCAGCGGCTGGAACAGCGTGTAATGACGATTGCCTTCCCGCGCCGCTGCGTTGGCATAGCGCCGGAAGTCCAGCGCCACGGCCCCCACCTCCCCCAGGCTGCCCGCGCGGATCAGGTCGCCCACCGCCTGCACGGCAGGGAAAAAGCGGTAGTTCTGGCTGATCATCAGCACCCGGTCGCGCTCGGCAGCCAGTTCGACCACCTGTTGCGCCTCGGCGACCGACGGGGCAAAGGGCTTTTCGAGCAGCACATGCTTGCCCGCCTGGAGCGCCGTCGTAGCAAGAGGGATATGTCCCGGCAAGCTGGCCGTGATCAGCACCGCGTCGGCCTCGACTGCCGCAAGCGCCGCCGCGAGGCTGGCGAAGGTGCGATCTTCCGGCAGATCCAGTTGCTGGCGGGCCAGCGCCAGGGCCGCCGCGTCGGCATCCACGCACGCGAGGAGGGCCACTCCGTCGTCAGGCCCGATGACGGTCCTGGCCCAGTCCCGCCCCCAGCCGCCCATACCCGCCTGGATGATGCGTAACATAGGATATGTCTCCTTCCGGTCGCGCCGATTGTAGCATAGCCGATCCCCCCTGTCAACGAATTGCCGCTGGCATCAGGAGTTATGGTTGCTCGCCGTAGGGGGGCTGACCCACGTGTCGGGCCCCTACCGCAACAAGCCGCATCCGAGAAGGCATAAACCCGGTACCCGCGCCACGGCTGATGCAAAGTCGATTCGGTGTGGGCCAACTCAACCCTGTCATCCTGAGCGCAGCGAAGGATCTTGTTGGGGCCGCCCAGTCGTCAGGGACGATCGCGATCGGGGCCTCAGCACCCCGGACCGCCCCGAAGATCCTTCGCTGCGCTCAGGATGACAACGGGGGGCGGCCTGCTCCGAATCGACTTTGCATCAGCCGTGGGTACCCGCGCCAGGCGACTACAGCGGTCGGCGGTGTTGTGCTATAATAAGCAGGATCTAAATCGGGTCCCTCCTACTGTTCCCTGATTCAAGCTGATCCTCCCACAGGCCAGGGTCCAGGGCGGGCACGCGGATCATGCCCACCCGTCGCGATCACTGGGCGGGAAGGGAAGCGCACGAGGTACCGAACGAATGCGTGTACTGGTCACCGGCGGTGCCGGGTATATCGGCAGCCACACCTGCCTGGAACTGCTTCAGGCCGGCCACGAAGTGGTCGTGATCGACAATCTCAGCAACAGCAGCTACACCGCCCTCCAGCGCGTCCAGGAGCTAACCGGGAAGACGCTGGAGTTTCACCAGGGCGATCTGCGGGACCGCGCAGCGGTGGACGCCGTGTTAGACGGTGCCCTGCCGGATGCGGTGATTCATTTCGCCGGGCTGAAAGCCGTGGGCGAATCGGTGCGCCTGCCCCTGCACTATTATCAGAACAATATCACCGGCACCCTTGTCCTGTGCGAAGCGCTGGCCGCCCACGGGGTCAAGACGCTCGTCTTCAGTTCCTCGGCCACCGTCTACGGCGATCCCAGCCGGGTACCGATCACCGAGGATTTCCCGCGCTCGGCCACCAATCCCTATGGCCGGTCGAAGTTGATGATCGAAGAGATCTTGCGCGATCTCTATGTCGCGGATAACGCCTGGGATATCGCCATCCTGCGCTACTTTAACCCGGTCGGCGCGCACCCCAGCGGGCGCATCGGCGAGTCGCCCAACGGGATTCCCAACAACCTGATGCCCTATATCGCCCAGGTGGCGGTGGGCAAACGGCCCGCGCTCCAGGTGTTCGGCGGCGATTATCCCACACCCGACGGGACCGGGGTGCGCGACTACATCCACGTGGTCGATCTGGCGCTCGGCCACCTCAAAGCACTGCAAAAGCTCGCGGCGCACCCTGGCGTGGTCACCTACAACCTGGGCACCGGGCACGGCTACAGTGTCCTCGAAATGGTGAAGGCCTTCGAGCAGGCCGCAGGCCGCCCGATCCCCTACCAGATCGTTGCCCGCCGTCCGGGAGACATTGCCACCTGCTATGCCGATCCGAGCAAAGCCCAGCACGAACTGGACTGGGCGGCAGAGCGCGACGTCGCCGCCATGTGCGCGGATGGCTGGCGCTGGCAGTCCCAAAACCCGAACGGGTACGACTAGGGCACCACCCTACCCCACCACTCCCGTCAACCCATTTCCGCGACAGCAAAGTCAGTCAAAGATGCCACGGCTAAACAACAAAAAGGGGGCCACCGCAGCGCTGCGGTGGCCCCGGTTAGCGTTCGCCGGTTACTGGCGAACAGGAGTGGAGCAGTTGGGGAAGAAGGCGGAGGCCGCGATCTTACTCATCTGCCCACGGGTGGCGTTGTTGTTCGGGCGGAAGTAGGGCCGGTTGGCCGGCGCGACGCACGGCTCGAACGGCCCGCCGCACGGGTAGCCGCTGATGATGCCGCGAGCCGCCATCCGCTCGATGTAGACATAGAACGTGCTGCCCACGGCCACATCCTCAAACGTCTGGCCGGTCGGGGTCTCGGTCCAGCCTGCTGCCCCACTCGTGATCTTGGAGAGCTGGCCCCGCGTCACGTTGTTGTTCGGGCGGAAGTAGGGCCGGTTGGTCGGGGCGACGCATGGCTCGAACGGCCCGCCGCAGGGGTAGCCGCCGATGATCCCGCGCACCGACAGGCGCTCCACCCACAGGGCGAAGGTGCTGCCCGGCGCGACATCCTCAAAGGTCTGCTGCGTGCTGGGGATGACATCATTGAAGCCCGCCGACTCGGAGACGATCTTGCTCACCTGTCCACGAGTGACGTTGTTATTGGGCCGGTAGTAGTTGCCGGGGCACGGTTCGCCAGGACCGCCGCAGGGGTAGCCCCCGACAATGCCGCGACAGGCCAGGCAGCGCACATAGTCATAGAACGTGCTGCCCACCGGCACGTCGTTGAACTGCACCGGGCAGGGCGTCCCCGTTGCCGTCACCGTCGCGGTGCTCGACGCCGCGCTGGTCGGCGAAGCGACCGCAGTCGCGGTCTGCGTGTTGGTCGGCGGGGCCGTCGGCGTGTTCGACGGACCGGCGGTCGGGGTCGCACACGGCGGCTGGGTGAAGGTGACTAGCAAGCCACTCGCCAGCGCGGTGTTGCAAGAGTACTGGGTGAAGGTGTTATTCGGCCCCTGCACGCCGGTGGTGGCACCCGTACCGCCGCCGGCCAGCGCGCCGTAGACCAGATCAAAGCGCGTCTGCCCCTCATAGAGCCGCACTTCAAAGTTGGCCGTGCCCGCGCCCGCGAAGTAGGTGGTGCGCCACTCGATGTTGAAGATGCGGTTGGGGGCCACGCCCGACACCGAGGTGAAGATGCCATCGGTCGCCCCGGTGGTCAGCAGGTCGTCCCAATGGGCGAAGATGGTGTAGGCATAAGGGCCGACGTTCGGCGCGGCAGGCAGGCAGGTGTTGGAGTAGCCGCCCGGCTCGTTCATCGTGGCGAAGTCCAGCCGCCCATTGGACGAGGCGTTGACGGTGGTGAAGACCTGCCCGTAGAGGGTGAACGGGAACGGTAGGGTGATCGCCGTGTCGCAGTCGTCGCAGGCGCTGCCGGTGTTGACCGTGCCGGGGACGATCGTCGCCGTGCCGGTGGCGAAGGTGTAGGTCGAAACCAGGCAGGGGTTCACCGTCGCCGTCGGCGTCGAGGTGCCCGTCGCCGTCGGCGTCTGCGTCGGTGTGCGCGTCTGCGTGGCCGTCGGCGGGGTGCCCGTCACGGTCGGCGTCGGCGTGCCCTGGAGGAACGTACCCAGGCGGCCCCAGCGGCGCTCACCATTGGTCACATCGGTCCAGGTGGGGAAGATCACGCCGTTACTCCCGGCGTCAGCACCGATGTCCATGCCCTGGTAGTCGCCCATGAAGCCCGTCGCGGTGTACGAGGCGTTGCTGAGCATGAACGGCGCGCTCCAGGTGACCCCGAGGTCGGTGGACTGCGCGTAGAACTGGGCTACATTCGAGGCCGTGGCGCTGGCCTGCGCGCCGTACTGCACATGGACCGTGTGATCCTTCGACACCGCGATCCATGGGAAGTACTGGTAGCGGGTCGGCTGCGAATTGTCCACGATCACCGGCGTGCTCCACGTCGCGCCATTGTTCGACGAGCGGGCGACATAGGTTGCGGCGCTCGAGGTGTTGCCCGCCGTACGCAGCGAGATAAAGCTCATGTAGAGGGTGCCGTCGGTCGGGTCGGCAGTGATCGTCGGCGCATCGCCCCAGCGGAAGCCGCCCGGCGAGGTGGTGTTGAATGAGATGGACTGGTTGACCGGGATCGTGGCGATGGTGCCCGAAATCGGGAACGTAGCCCCGCCGTCGGTCGAACGCGACCACTTGAACTTGGTGGTGTTTGTGCCGCCGAAGGTGCCCTGCCGCCACCCGGCGACGATGCCGCCGTCGGGCTGCACGGCCAGCGAGCCGAACTGGCTCAGGCCCTGCGTGTTGAGGGTGAGCGGATCCACCACGCTGACCGGGGTGCTCCAACTGGTGCCCTCGTCGGTCGAGTAGCGCACGACGATGGTGTCGAAGCTGCCCGAAGCCCCTGAGTCAAACTCGGTGAAGGTCACATAGATGCGCCCGTAATAGGGGCTGGCCGGGTTGCGATCCTTCCACAGGTATTCGCGGTCGTTGAACTGGGCGGGGATGGCCGGGCTGTTGCCCAGGTTCGTCCACGTCACGCCACTGTCGGTCGAGCGGCTCGCCGACAACTGCGGCGGGCTGCCATTGGTCAGCGCGGTATAGACCGCATGATTGCCCGTGCCGCCCGGCACCCAGACGGGGACGCCGTCGCCGTTGCCCGAGTTGTTGGTCGAGGGCTGGCGCAGCCAGGTCACGCCGCCATCGGTGGTCGTTTCCACGTTGGCATGGACCGGCGGGGGGGAATAGGTGTTGCCGCCAGCGAGGGCGCGCAACGGGTCAATGGGGTGCATCGACGCCGCCGGCTCGTTGGTGCCGAAGGTGCCGCCCGAGTTGCCCGACACGTCCACCGCCGGTCCCCAGACAATATTCAGCAAGGGAACATTTGGGGGGGCGGGCTGATCTTTGGGGGCCGGATGCACAGTCATGTCCGGGTGGACTAGACCCATGTTGACCAGGGTGGAATAGGAGACCGCCTGGAGGCCACGCGGCAGCTGATCAAAGCCGTCGTCGGCCTTCGGCACGTCAGGGACCGCCGCAGTTCCGGCAGTGTTGACCGGCGGGGGCGGGAACGCCGCGTTCACGGCCCCCCCGACACTGATCATCGCCAGCATCGCCAGGAGGCCAGCGGCCCAATAAAGCCAATTGCGCCTGATACTCATGATCTCTCGTTCCTTTCGCTAGTGATCCAAAGCAGTGAATTTTGTAGCGAGCGCCAGGCGGATATCGTCAGACAGGCTCGACGATCATGGGGGGACAGGCGGAGGGTCGTTGCTCGGTGGTTGGACGCCCGGATGATCCAACAGGGGGCAGGGATCTGCCCACTACTCCCACCGATATGTGACCCGCCGCGCTCAGCAACGGTCCCCTGGTCCTGGCGCTCGGCAGTGCATGGAACCCGGCCCAACAACGAGCCGGACGTGGAGTAACGTGTGACGCCGCCGCGCATCCCTCCTTTTCTTGGCGGCGGCCTGCTGGGGCGGTCCCAGCAGGGGCCAGGCATTGGTGCTAGTGGGTGGCACCCGCTGTGCGGCAAGGCAGGCCGGTACATGGTGGCTGGGCGGGGCTGAGCAATGTGCTGTGTTGCCCAGGGCACGGCCAATGGTAGCGTGTCCTATCAGGTGGGGAATGAGGCTGCTTGGCCGGCCAAACGTCGGTGCCGGGTAGATGCGGTCGCGGGGTGCTAACCCCCTGGTTCAGATAGACAGCGTAGCAATTCGCATTATAGCGCGCCGTCCCCTACCCTGTCAAGAGAAAATAAATTTAATCCCGATTTATAATAGGCGATATTAGATATATAATCATTCTCAACTTTATTATACATCTACGGGCAAGTATCTACTTTATACAGTGACGAATGGGAAATTGCGGGCCGAGATATATACAGTCGTTTCTTTCAGTAAAGGGCAAGTCGTCAGGTGACATACCTGACGACTTGCCCTTTTGATGAGGGGAGACCGTTACCCCTTGTGCGGGGCCGGGTGGATCTTGGACCGAGGGAGCAAAATCAGGGCGGGGTCCAGCCGCACCGGGCGCTTTAAGCCGAGAGCGCCGGTGTGGCGTGCCAGGCGTAGCCCAGCTCCGTCGGCAGCAGCGTCCCTTGCCGCCGCATCACCTCGCGCGCCGAGTTAATGATGAACGCCTCCCCTTCCTGGGCGGCCAGCCGCACGAACACATTCACCACGACCGGGTCGAACTGCGTGCCCGCGCACTGTTGCAGCTCCGCGATAATCTCCTCGACCGACTTGGCCTGCTGATAGGGGCGATCCGACGCCATTGCCTCGACTGCGTCACACACCGCCAGAATCCGCGCTTCCAGCGGGATCGTCTCGCCTTGTAGCCCGTCCGGATAGCCGGTGCCGTCCCAGCGCTCATGGTGGCTGCGGACAAACGGAGCCAGCGGGCGCAGCGCCTTGCTCGGCGCTAAGAACTCGCCACCCAGCGCCGCATGGGTTTTCAGCCGCTCATACTCTTCGGCGGTCAGCCGGCTCGGCTTATGCAAAAGCTGCTCAGGGATGCTGATCTTCCCGATATCATGCAGGCACCCGGCCTGGCGCACCTGCTCCACCCGCTCGGGCGGCAGCCCCACCTCCTGGGCCAGCCGGGCCGCGTAGCGGGCCACCTGCGCGGCGTGGCCGCCCACATACGGATCCCGCGAGTCCAGGATCGTCGCCAGCGTCTGGAACAGTTCATCGTTTAATTGCCGGATCGAATAGCTCGCGCTCACGATTTCCTGGTTGGCCTGGGCCAGTTCGTTGTTCAGCCGCTTTAGCTCCTGCATACTGCCCCGCGTCTGATCGACATACTGCTTCTGGGCATAGCGCATCATCAACACCGGCAGCGCGAACACCCCCACCCCCAGTACCCCAAAGGCGTTATGGGCCACGCTCAGGAACAGCCCCATCAGGCACAGGACCAGGTAGTGCCCGGCCAACCACTGGAACTGATTCCGCCAAGTCGCCAGCAGGCTCCGCTTGCTCGATAGGCTGATCGCCGCCGCCAGCAGGCCCGTCTCCAACCCGTAGACCGTCAGCGCCGCCAGTGTCGCGGGCACCACCAGGAACGGCAGGTTGGGCAGGGTGAGATCGATGCCGAGGGACCGGATAATCAGCACTGCCGCCCCCCCGGCGAGGACATGGTTCGCCCAGTTGAATGCCACCCGCGTCCAACCGGGCCGCATCCGCAGCGCATGGATCAGCACCACGCGCCAGCCGCGG
>JBBSAN010000097.1:0-13266 GCA_038252265.1 Chloroflexia bacterium | reverse complement strand
GGGTGAAGGGGAGCATGGTAAAGTTCATGGCAGCACCTTTCTGTGGGGGATAGGGTACGAGATACCGCTATCGTACCGCAGAAAGGTGCTGTTTGCGAGGTCTACGGACTTTGCATCAGCCGTGCGCCGCCTCACCCCCCGGCGAGGATTACGTGCCCCAACCCCAGGAGATGGATCAGCACCCAGGCCGCGGTGTGGACCGCTGACACGCTGAGATAGGAGGTCAGGGCCAGGCGGCGGGCGCGGCCCGGCGGCAGCCGCAGAAGCAGGAAAACGGCCAGCAGCGTCGTCGCCAGCGCAGACAGCGAGAGCAGATCCCAGTCGTTGCGCGGGCCGAGATCGGGATTCCAGGCCGCGCTATAGAAGAACATGCTGGCCGCGCCTACCGCCAGCGTGACCAGCGCGGGCACCGCCCCGGCCAGCCGCCGCACCCCCGGCCAGGCCAGCCCGCCGACCAGCCCGATGGTCACGAGGGCCAGCGGCGCGGTCAGCAGTTGCTCCTGCACCACCGCGCCCAGGTGCGTCCAGGAGAAGTAGACATAGTGTTCGTAGGGCGTGCTGGGGGTGAACAGTTGCATCATCGTGTGCCCGTCCGCCCCGCCCATCTCGGCCAGCCCTTGCTGGAGCCGGATCGTGTTGTAGCCGTCGATCAGCGCCACACTGATCATGACCACCATGATCGCCACGCCGACGGCCACGCCCTCAGCTCCCTCGCGTAGCGCCGTGCGCCAGCGGGTGGCGGCGGGCAGGCTGTGCGCCCGCAACAGCCAGGCGGCTACCACCATCGGCCCCCACCACAGCGCCGAGCCGTGGAACAAAGGGGCCAGCGTCGCCGCCGCGCCCACCGCCCCGAACGGCAGCCGCCCCTGCGTATACTGCCAGCAGGTCCATAACACGAACAGGCTGGAAACCTGCACCAGGGCGTAGCTTTCCACATAGCCGAAGTAGAGCAGGATGTTGCCGATGGCGACCAGCCCGGCGATGATCACCCACGCCTCGCGCCGGGTGCGACCCAACGCCCGCCCCAGCAGCGCCGCCCCGCCCAGGTAGACCCCGCCCGCCAATGTCGCCACCAGAATGTAGATCTGCGAGGGGAGCGGGAACAGCCAGCGGAGCGCCTGCCACAACCGCGCCTTCAGATAGAAGTCGAGCAGCTCCCGTTCGCGCCAGATCGCGCCCTTCGGGATCTTGGCGTCGAATTCGGCGCTGTCGCCCTCGGAGTATTGCACCGGGAAGAGGCTGAAGATGAGCAGCCCGCCCCCGACCAGCAGCCACCATTGCCAGGGGCCAGTGGGCAGCGAGGGGAACCGGAAGGACTTCGCCGTAATCGCGGCAGAGGGGGTTTGCACCCCCACGCCCGTCCACGCCCAGGCCAGCGCGCCCAGCACCGCCGCCACGCCCAGCCCCTGCACCGGCCAGGGCAAGAGGCCATAGAAGGCGACCCCCCAGGTGAGATTATCGGTCGGCCCGGTGCCGGTCGGGATGAGCGGGGCGATCAGGTGCCAGGCCAGCACCCCCAGCGCCGCGAGGACGACGGCGACCGCCACCCGGTTCGGAACTGCGGTCACAGTCGCATGGGGCGCATCCGGCGGGGGGGGCAGGCTGCGCCCCGCCCGGCGGGCGGCAATGCTGCGTCCCCACGGCACCAGCAGCAGGACGACCAGCGGCGGTACGACCCAATACCAGGAATAAAAGACCAACCAGGGGCGATTCACGGCATTCATCACGCCAAGCAGCAACCCCCAGCCCACCACCCCGACGAAGGCCGGGCCGACCCGCCGGGTGACGGAGCGTAGAGCCGCATAAACGAGCAGGCCACTCAGCAGCAGGGCCGCAGCGGGCCAGGGCGCAGGCAGGTTGGGACCAGGGCCGGTACGGGTCGTCACCCGGTAGTAGACCAACCCCAACTGGCGGCGGTCGCCTTCGGGCTGGAATAGCGTGCTGTCGAAGTCCACCTGGGGGTTGACGCTGATCAGCGCCGCCGGGGGTAATTGCACCGTCACCGTCGCCGGGCTGCGCGGCACGTCCTCATCGGTGAGCGGTGTATCCGCCGCGCGCACCGTCAGATGGGCCAGCGGTCCATCCTCCGGGCGCACTCCCTGCACCGCCACATCCACCGCCAACGGATAGCCCAGCGGCTGGAGCCACATACTGACCGGGCCGAGACTCCACCGGAACGGGCCGCTCTCGCCCTGCTCTGGCGAGGCCAGCCCGGTCACATTGTGCAGGTCGGGCACGCCCAACGCCTGGGTCAGTGCCACCGGCACCTGCTGGCCCAGCAGCAGCGGCACGGCCACGAGGATCAGGGTCAGCACGAGGCGACCCAATTCGCGCCGCCGCGCCGCCCGATCCGATCCAGTGGTGGTCACAAGGTCGATCAAGGGCCTGTCGCCGCCTGATAGAGCGCCACGAACTCGTTGGCCCAGAGGCGGTGCTGCGGGCTGTATCCCAGGCTGACCGGGTCCTGCCCCGCCCACAGCAGCGCATAGGCAGGCGGCGCACCGGGGGTGGGGGCGGCGAGGGGCTGGCCGAAGCTCAGCCGCGCATCGCCCACGAGCGGATGATCCTGAAGATACCAGCCCAGCGCGGCCATATAGCCCCCGCCGATGGCCGCGCCGGTTTCCGCATCTTTGGCGGCAATCGGGTCGTGGTCCGGTGCGCCCAGCAGGATCGGCGCGCCGGGCGGGATGAGATCCCGCAGCGTGGCCTCTTCGCGTGGGCCTTTGATCTCATACACCCGGTCAGACCCGAAATCCTGAACCAGCACAAACGAATCCAGTACCTTCCCGACCGGGCTGGTCGAGCGCCATTGGAAATCGGTGCGCTGGGGTGCGGTGAGGTTGTCGAGATGGACCACTACATATTTTACGCCAAGCAGCCACAGCGCGTCCACACTGCGCGGGCAGGGGAAACAGTCCTCCGTCTCGCCGATCAGGGCCGTATAGGCATAGGGGCGGATGGTGACGCTGCCGTTGACCATCGGCTGCCAGTGGTAGACGCTGTAATACTGGATCAGATTTTGCATCGCCACATTGGCCGCCCCGCGCTCTTTCAGCGCCATCGGGTATTCCAGGATCACGCTGCGCGGCTGTTCGCCCAACCAGCGATAGATCGGCGGCACCGCCGCCCGTGTGGCGATGGGGTACATCGGGAACGGCGCGCTCCATGTTTCCGCCACCGGCAAGAGGGCCAGCAGCGCCGCCGTCGCCGGGAGGATCAGCCGCCCGGCGCGCCGCCCGGCCAGCCGCGCCCGCAACCCGCGCAGGACGAGCAGCGCGCCCATCCCGGCCAGCACCCCCAGCGCCAGGGCCAGCAGCACATCGACCCGCGAGGCAACCCGCATACTGGCGAAGCCGGGTACCAGATAATAGGGGATCAAATAGGGCAGCGGCAACACCCCCTGCACCGTGCTGGGATCATAGACATTGGCGGCATAGGTCAGTTGCAGGGTGGGGCCGAGCGACAGCACCGCGCTGACCAGGGCGACGACCACGAAGAAGCCCACATGGAGCCGGAAATCGCGCCCGGTCCCGGCTCCCCCTATGCTGCCCGGCTCCGGCCTCTGTCGCCCCCGGCGCACGGCCCAGAGGAGCGCCAACAGACCCAGCCCCGGCGCGACGAGGCCGGGAAAGGCCGACCGCGCGACCGGCCAGGGGCCAGAGTCGGCAAACGGGGCCAGCAACGCCCGGTAGAGCGGGTTGGCCCGGTAGACGGCCAGGAAGCTGACCAGCGTGTTGGAGAAGCGTTCGACCTGGAACAGATCGCGCCCGAAATTATAGCTGCCCTGCACGAGGGCGTAGGGGATAGCAATCGGCAGCACCAGCAGCCCGCCCACCCCCAGGCCCACCGCCAACTGCCCGATCCGCCCCCAGGTGAACAGCCGCCGCCGGAACAGGCCGTAGTAGACGACGAACAGGCCGAGCAGGATGGCCGAATAGAAGGCCAGGTAATGGCTGGACAGCGCGTTCAGGACGAAGAACACGGACAGCGCCGTCACCCAGCGCCAGCGTCCGGTCCAGAGGATCTTGTACGCCGCCAGGAGGAGGAAGGGCAGCCATTGCGCGTTGACCGGGGTGGTGTGCTGGATGTTGTTGATCATGAAAAAGCTGAAGGCGAAGCCGCTGCCCGCAACCAGCCCCGCCCATCCGTTGCCGGTCAGCGTCCGCACCAGCAACCAGGTGCCGTAGCCCGCCAGGATATAGACCAGCAAGATCACCGCGTTGTGGCTCAGGACCGGGTTGCCCGACAGCGCATAGAGCGGTGCCCCCAACAGTGCCTCGGTGAACGAAATTTCGTTGAAGGCTAGCGTGCTGTGAAAGGGTTAATTGATGTTCGCTTCGAGTAGGGTCAGCGGGTTGGTGGCGAGGGCGTGGGCCTGCCAGGCCATTTCGTAGATCGCCTGGACCGGGTCGTCACGGGTCAGGACAAAGCCGCCCAGTTGCGGGAACATCGGCCAGGTCGCCGCGATCATGCCGAGGGTAAAGACGAGCAGGACCCCCAGATGGTGCCACAACCCCCCAGGCCGCACGTCCGCCCGCGCCTGCGCTGACTGCTCACTTGTCTCTTGATCGCTTGGCGCAACACTGGCCTGGGCGGTGGACATAGCTACTTTTCAATTCTGGAAGGCCCGTTCAACAATTTCAGGCATCAGCAAGGGACAGAATACGATCAGGTCGTGCCCCGGCTGGAAATGCAAATCAAGCTCCTACGCGGCTAGGTGCGGCGGTTTTATTATAACATAAGGGGTCAAGAGCGAAAGGACACGCCGGAATGCGCCATGTTGACGCGTGATGCGGCAGGCTATATACTGCGCTAACTTCGTCTCAGGGATTAATGATGGCTGAGCGTAATGAGGTACTGGTTGCGATCCTCAATAAGCCGCGAGATTTCACCTTTGCCCAGCAGGAGCACTGGTATCGTATCCCAGTTCAGAGTGCGGACAAGTGGCTAAAGGAACGCTGGCCGCCGCAATGGCTGGCATTTTATCAGCCCAAAGTGTTTGGTAGCGAAGCATTCAGCATTAACTATTACGGCAGGGTTCTGGCGGTACGCCAGGTTTACCGTTGGCAGCTCTTCCCAAACGAGCCGACCGACCGAAAATCCACACAGCCGTATTATCAGCTAATGCTCGAACCACTACAACGATTGCCACAGCCGATCTTTAGCCGCCGCTGGCGACGAATCGTATTCATTCCGACGACATGGGAGAAATTCAGCACGGCGGTTGAAATCAATGATCTATATGATGAGAGTCCGCTGGAGGATCGGCTCTGGGCCGAGTTGCGGCGCTTACAAATCGGGGCCGAGCGCCAGGAGTTCATCAAGGTCAACGGACGTGACTACGCCCTGGATTTTGCTATCTATTGTGAGCAGGGGAAATTAAATATCGAGGCGGATGGAGATACCTGGCACAGTGATGCGCAACGGATTCCCCAGGACAATCTGCGTGACAACGATTTGGAAACCAATCAATGGCGTTTGCTACGCTTCAACTCACTCCAAATTCGGGAACAGATGTCCACATACTGTGTGCCGACTATCATTACCACGGTTAATAGGCTGGGTGGAGTCAGCGAGGGACGTATCATAGCCCGGCGCATCAATCCCAATCCTCCGACTCCGACTCAACTGAGCTTGTTTGATGATCTGCCGAAATAAGAGGGTCGGTTATTGCGTGGCCGGGGTAATCAACAGCGACATGTTATCGAAGTAGCCCCAGGCGCGGGTGAAATCGTCCCAGCTATAGCGGTCGAAGGAGCCGGTGTAGGGGTCCATGATCGTCACGCCCCAGTCGTCATAGGCGGTGACGACCACACAATGCTCCCACGGCACCAGGCTGAAGCGGGTGCCATCGTCGGCCCAGATGTAGGTGGGGTTGGACCAGCGCGCCTGGTAGGTGATCCAGGCGACCACCGGGTGGTCGGCAATAATCTGCGCCTTCAGCCAACCGACATCAGCGTAGACCGCCTGGGCATTGAAGCCGTGGTTCTGGAGCACCGGCACCAGCGGTTCAGCATAGATGCCATAATCGGTGGTGCCGCCGGTCGGCCCGTTGATCCGCCCGCGGAAGCCCACATGCGGATTGTAGTTGTAGGGCACTTCGTTGATCATCACCCGCTGCGAGAGCAGATTGCCATAATACCAGGTGACCGCCGCCACGGCTGCGTACTCGCACGTCAGGCTGTACCATTGGCGTACCCACGGCACGCCCCACACCGACCCGGCATCGGCTGTAGGGCGCGTCACGGGCTGAGTCGCGGGCTGCGCGGCTGCCGTCCATGGTGCGCCGCCGAACAGCGCCAGGGCCGCCAGCACGCCGAACAGGATCCGCGCCCGGCGATGATTATTGGTTAGAGTGATCATAGGTGTACGCTCCCGCTTCTCCATCTTCCTGATTATGGTAAGCTGATTATAGCGCAACCGACCCCGGCTGTCTAGAGGGATCCAAGTTCACCACAAAGCGCACGAAGCGCACGAAGATCGATCCCTTCCGTTGCCGCCCCCTCGCCCCAGCGCGTATAATGAAGGCGCGAAGGAGACTCGCGCGTTGAAAGAACGATCCCTGATCACCCGTGGTGGGTTGCGACTTATCCTGATAGGCATGGCCGTGCTCGGCACCGGCGTGGGCCGCCCCCCGGCCCACGCGGCGGACGGGCCATCGCCCCTGGCGAGCAGCAAGGGCCTGGGGGTAACGCTGGCCGACCCGAACAACGCGCATTACCTGCCCGCGCTGGGGATGGAGTGGGCGCGGCTGGTGATCAGTTGGAACGATGCCGAGCCGGGGCCGGGGCAATTCGCCTGGGCGGGCACCGATGCCATCGTCGCCGGGGTCGCCCCCACGGCCCGGCTGATCCTCCAGGTGGCCTACACCCCGGCCTGGGCGCGGCCCAACCCCACCGACCCGGCGATGACCCCGCCCGCCGACCCGCAGGACATGGCCCGCTTTGTCGCTGCCGCTGCGGGCCGCTACCGGGGGCGCGTGGGGGCCTATGAAATCTGGAACGAGCCGAACCTGGGGCAATACTGGGGCAACCGCAAGCCGGAAGCGGCAGGCTACGTGGCCCTCTTGCGGGCGGTGCGTCCGGCCCTCCAGGCCGCCGACCCCCAGGCGGTGCTGGTCACGGCGGCGCTGGCGCTGACCGGCAACCGCGACGACGTGGAAGCGGTCGGCCAGGAGCGCTATCTCCGCGACCTCTACCGCGCCGGACTGGCCGAGGTGGCCGACGTGATCGGGATGCACCTCTACGGCTACACCTTCGCCCCCGAAGCGCCCCACGCCCACCCGGCGGGCTTCTACTTCCGTGAGGGCGAGACGCTCCACGCGATCATGGAGGAGATGGGCGACGGGGCGCGCCCGGTCTGGGTGACCGAGATGGGCTGGTTGATGCAGGCCCCCTGCGCCATCCCCGACGGGCACGGCTGGCAGCAGGTCAGCCCCGCCGAACAGGCCGACTACACCGTGCGCGCCATCCAGTATGCCCGCCAGCACTGGCCGTGGGCGGGGGTGCTGGTCGTCTTCAACCTCGACTACAGCAGGGTCGCGTGGCTGGGACCGTGCGACAACATGCGCTGGCGCAGCCTCTTGAACGCCGACGGCACCCCGCGCCCGGTCTACGAGGCGCTGCGCCAGATGCCGCGTACCGCCCCTACCCCCCCGCCCGCCGCCAGCTCCGGCGACCCCTGGACCTTCGCCGCCACCGGGCACACCCTGGCCGCGCCGTTCCGGGCCTACTGGACGGCACACGGCGGGCTGGCCGCGCTGGGTTATCCCCTGACCGAGGCCAGCGAGGAAGGCGACTATCTGGTCCAGTACACCGAGCGGGCGCGGCTGGAATGGCACCCCGAAAACGCGGGCACCGCCTATGAAGTGTTGCTGGCCCGGCTGGGCGACTGGCTGCGCCCCGAACAGGGTGCAGTGGCCGATACGCGGATCGCGGGCGGCGCGGAGGCGGCCACCCTGGCGGCGCGGGGCTGGCCGCCCGATGGGGAGCACCAGCTTTTCGCCGCCACCGGGCAAACAATCGCCGGGCCGTTCTTGCGCGTCTGGCGGGTTGGCGGGTTGGACCACTTCGGCTACCCGCTAACCCCGGCCCGGCTGGAGCGCGGCGCGGACGGCACGGGCTATGTGGTCCAGTGGTTCGAGCGCGCCCGCTTCGAGTGGCACCCCGAAAACCGGGGCACCCCCTACGAGGTCTTGCTGGCCCGGCTGGGTGCCGACCTCTTGCAGGGGTGGGGACAGTAGGAGTATGATGGACGGATGATGGACGATGAGGTGCTCCGCGAGCAGATCGCTTACTACCGTGCCCGCGCCGGGGAATACGACGCGACCAGCTATGGCGTGCTGCGCGGCGAAGCGGACGGCGAGGATGATCGGCCCACGCATCCTGAATTGCGGGCGGTGGAGGAGGCACTCCAGCGCATGGGGCCGGTGGAGGCTATCTTAGAACTGGCCGGGGGCACCGGGATCTGGACCCGTGTGCTGAGCCAGATCGGGCGCACGGTGACGGTGCTGGATGCGTCGCCGGAAATGCTGGCGCTGAACCGGCAGCGGGTGGGTGCAGCCCAGGTGCAATATCACGAGGTGGACCTGTTTGCCTGGGAGCCGGACCGGCAATACGATCTGGTCTTCTTCGCCTTCTGGATCTCGCATATGCCACCCGCCGCCCTCGATCCCTTTCTGGACAAGGTGCGGCGGGCCGTGCGACCGGGCGGGCGCGTCTTCATCGTGGATGAGCCGGCCAGCAGCATTGACGAGTTGGCGGCGGCCAGCACGGATCTATACCAGACCCGCGCCCTGCTGGACGGGCGCGAGTTCACCATCGTGAAAGTGTATTATGATCCAACCACCCTGGGCGAGAAGCTGACCCGGCACGGCTTCGCGCCGATCACGGCGATGACGGGCGAGTATTTCTTCTATCTCGCTGGCATCCGCGAATAATCCATCGCGAAATTGCTACCATCCGGGCTAAAGAATCCCCCGGTGGGCGGCGTCGTATTATACAGATTGGCCCCAGTGCGCCTGAGCAACCGGTGAACCTTTTGGCCTCGGGCAGCGTTTATTATAGTAAGAACACTCGTAATGGCTGGGGCCGCCAGCCGGACCCACGCATCACGGAGTCCCGCACGATGATAGACGCACAGGTCGAACAACCGCCGGGTGGATTATCGCCGCCCCCCGATTTTTCCGCGCTCTACGAAGAGCATTATCCTCGACTATATCGCACTGTGCGGGCCATCGTGCTCGACCCTCGGCTGGCCGAAGACCTGACCCAGGATGCCTTTGTCCAGGCCTATGTCAAATGGGATACCTACCAGGGCCAGGGGCCGGTTGCCGCGTGGCTCTACCGGATCGCGGTGAACCACGCGCTGAGCCACCTGCGGCGACCCCGGTTGCCTGCCCTGGTGGCGCGGCTCGGCCAGAACCTGTTCCACGGTGGACAGGAGCCGGATCATCAGACCACCGTCGCCGACCGCATGGACGTAACGGCGGCGCTGGCGACCCTGGCGCCGCAACAACGGGCGGCGCTGGTGCTCTACTACTATCACGGCTATAGCTATCGGGAGATCGCTACCACGCTCGGCATTGCCGAAGGCACCGTGGGGGCCAGTCTGAACGCAGCACGCAAGCGGCTGCGCGGGCGGCTGGAAGGACCTGCCGCAGCGATCACCGAGGTGGCCCCGGCCACCCCCCCAATGGAGATACCTCATGGCTCACTATCCTGAACGCGGGCCGGGCACCCAGCCCCCGCCCGCCGACGCAGCACAGGAAACACAAATCGCCCGCCAGATCGGGGCCTGGGCGGCCCCTACCCCCCGCTGGCGCGACTCCCCGGCCCGTGCCCGCATCGGCAAGTATGCCCAGGTGCAGCAGCAGCAGCTTGAGTCTCCTCCGCTGCTCGCCCAGATCCGCCGCCGTATCGATCTGGTCGGCTGGATCCTGGGGCAGTCCAGCGATGGGATGCTCAACATGTTCGAGGACATGAGCGACCCGCGGGTGGTGATGTACAACCGGATCATCGGCACCGCCTACCGGCATACCGGCCCGCAGGGTGTCTTGCTGCGCTACACCGCCGCCGGGATCTAACCCACCCAAGCCATCTCTCCTGCTGAAGGCTCCTGGCAATGTCGCCGGGGGCTTTTTGGCGTGCGGAGCACTGCGCTCGCCCCGGAGGGGCAACAGACGGTAGCCCCCGGTAGGACCGTGGGGACGGGATGCCCGATCCGTTTAGCCCCGGAGGGGCTACAGAACGTCTCCTGTTGGGAGGATTTCGATGGGGAGGCAGGGGAGGAGGCGGCACAGCCCGGCCTTGTCCACCAGGCGCACCGCCACGGTATAGCGCCCGGCGGCAGGGTAGGTATGGGCGGCAGTGAGGACGAGGCCGGGACTCTTGCGGGTGCGAAAGCTGCGCCAGGTGGGGCAGAACGGGGCGTGATAGTCGAAATCCACCGCCCAATAATCGGTGGTGACCGCGGTGGCTTCGTCCAACGTCACCGTGAGAGTCTGCTCTTCAACCGTACTGCGTATTGCGTATTGCGTAGCGTCCGCGTCTTCTTCTATTCCGCATTCCGCACTCCGCACTCCGCATTCGTCAAAGGGCGTGCAGGTGGGGAGGGTGAGCAGCCGTTTGCGGGTGAGATGGACGGCCAGCGGGCCGAGGTCGCAGGCGATCCAGCGGCGGCCCAGGCGCTCGGCCACCGCCGGGGTGGTGCCCGCGCCGCAAAAGAAGTCGGCCACCAGATCGCCAGGGTCGGTGGTCGCCTGGAGGATGCGCTCGACCAGGGCTTCGGGCTTCTGTGTGGCATAGCCCAGGTACTCGCCATAGGGGGCCGAGAGGGCGGGCAACTCCCACACATCGCTCATCGGCACGCCGGGCGAGGGGTCGGTCCCCGTTTCGCTGTAGCGGGTGCCGCGCGCCGAGTGGCGGTCCACCCGCCGCTTGCCGCCCCACTGGGCCAGGCTGGACGGCGACAGGGCCTCATAAAGCTGGTGCCAGGGGGGGGTCGCGCCCGACGCGCTATACCAGAAGATCGTGTCGTGCATCCGCTGGAACAGTTGCGCCCGCGACGGCCAGCGGCGATAGCGCCAGATGATCTCGTTGCGAAAGCGCTCCGCCCCGAACACTTCGTCCAGGATCAGCTTAACATAGTGGGCCGAATGCCAATCAAGATGGACGAAGATGCTGCCGCGTGGGGCCAGCAGCGGGCGCATCAGCACGAGTCGTTCATAGATCATCTGCAAATAGGGAGCGAACCCGCCGTGCTGGTCCGTATAGGCGGGCTGGGGCACGCCCGCCGGGGCGGTGGTCTGGAAGTTGGTGCCGGTGGCGAAGGGAGGGTCAATATAGATGCAGGTGACTTGCCCGGCGCACTCGGCGGCGAGAGCCAGCAGGGCCGCCTTGTTGTCGGCGGCGATCAGCCGGTTGCGCCAGCCGTTGGGCGCAGGCGTAGCCGCCACGCGCTCGTAGACGGTCAGCACCGGGGCCGGTTCCGGCGCGGGGCGGTGCTTGCCTTCCCACTGGATCTGCACGTCGTTGGGGCGATGATGGCGCGGCTGAGGCATAGCGTCCTGTGTAGACGGGGTAGAGTGCGAGCAGATGTATCGTCGGTTGAGTGCGGCGGGAGTCCTTTGCAGGCGGGGATGCGCGTGCTTTTGCATTTTAGCTCTTTCCCGGTAAATCAGCAAGCCGGCGGGGGGTGCCCTGGTTTTTAATTATGCGTGGCTGAACTTCACCCTGCCCCCAGGCGCTAGACAAGGGTATAAGGTTGTGATACAATAGAGGCCAGATAGACTCATCTTGTCTGTAATGAACATCCCAAGAGGGATGCACAACAAAACCGATAGGAGCCAAACATTACGGCGGAAAGGATCGCAGTTAATGGATGATCTACAATTGGGACGCCCGGAGCTAGCCGCAATTATCGGGCAGCGATTGCGGGATGTGCGCCGGGCGCGGGGGTTGAGCCAGCAGGCGCTGGCCGAGGGTTTGTTCTCGAAAGGCTATGTCAGCTCGATTGAGCACGGCAAGATTTTCCCGTCGGTGCGGGCATTACAGGCCCTGGCGGCCCGGCTGGGCGTGGATATGTCGGAGTTCTTCGACCCCGCGCTGCTGGCGGCCCAGAGTCGCCCTGCGCCCACCGGACCCGATGCTGCCGATGTGCGGCGCAACAGCCTGGCCCTGCTCGAAGTGTCGGCGCTGGCGGCGGCAGGGGCACCCAGCACGCTGGCGCGGGTACGCCAGGTGGACCCGGAAACGCTGACCCCGCCCGAACGGGTGCAACTCCACTATGCCGTGGCCCAGGCGCACCTGGCCGCCGGGAACCCGAACGCGGCCCTGACCGAACTGCACCAGGCCCTGAGCCTGGTAGACACCGAAGACGACGACGAAGCCGACCCGGAGATCACCCAGCAGATCCACACCCTGATGGGCGAGGTGCTGCTGGCGCGAGGGCAAGCGTCCCTGGCCGCCGATCACCTGCAACGGGCCTATCAGGTGTTGCAAGAGAGCACGACCAGCGACCCGACCCTGCGGCTTCAGGTGTTGAGCAACCTGGCGCGGGCCTACACCGCGCTGGGCGACACGGCCCGCGCCCGCAGCACCTATCAGGAAGCCGTGCAGCTTTCCCAGGAAATCGGGTCGCTGGATCGGCTGGCGCGCGTGCTGGCCGCCTTGAGCCGCCAGGCCACCGAGGGCCGCGACTGGGTGCGCGCCGAACGCTACGGCACCGAGGCGGTGCTGCTCAGCGCGGTCTCGCAGACTCTGCGCCGGGCGATGCGCACCCAGCTTGATATGGGGCGGCTGCTGGGTACACTGGGCGATAGCGCTGCGGCCCGTGAGCGGCTCGATGCCGGTCTCCAGATGGCGCTGCAACTGGGCGACGATGCGGCCCAGGCCGGGGCCTATGCCCAGTTGGCCGAACTGGCCTTGCAGGGAGGCGATACCGCCGGGGCCGAGCAGGCTGTGACCCAGGCCCAGGCCAGCGCCGAGCGGAGCAAAGACCGGCGCACGCAGGCCCAGGCCCGCTACGTGGCCGCCCTGCTGGACCAGGCGCGGGGCGATGGGACCCAGGCCGACGGGGCCTTCCGCGAGGCGATCACCGCGTTGGAAGAGTTGGACGACCGTGAGTTGTTGGGTCAGGCCTACTTCGCCTATGCCCGATCCCTCAACGAGCGCGGCCAGGGCACCGATGCGGCAGGCTACTTTGAAAAAGCCTACCTGACCCGCACGGGGGCACAATAGACGGTAGAAGTCAGTGGTCAGTGGTCAG
>JBBSAN010000096.1:0-13466 GCA_038252265.1 Chloroflexia bacterium | reverse complement strand
TCCCGCCCCCGTGCACCCCTGCCCCCCCCCCACCCACGCCCCCCCGCCCCGCCCGCCCCCTGGGGGGGGGGGCGACACCTTATCGCCGATGCATGGCATCCGCTACTGCCCGGTTTCGGCATCGCCCGGCCCGTTCCGGCCCCGGCGCTCGATCGGTTCAAGGAAGAAGGGCTGGGCCAGTAAGAAGACCACGATCAGCGGCGCAGTGATGACGACCGACCCGGCCAGCAGGAGCGGCCAGTTGGTCGGGTCCAGTTGCTCCAGATAGGCGAGGCCGACCGAGAGGGTGTATTTGGGGATGCTTTGGATGTAGATGAGGGGTTCGTTGAACTCGCGCCAGTAGTAGACGAAGCCGAGCACGCCGACGGCGGCAAACGCCGCCCGCGCCGCCGGGACGCCGATGGTCGCCCAGGTGCGCCACGCGCCGGCCCCGTCTACCTGGGCCGCCTCCCACACATCGCGGGGCACACGGCGGTAGGTCCAGTAGAAGATGAGCATGTAGAGCGGGCTGGTGCCGAGCAGGCTGGGGGCGGCCAGGGCCAGCGGCGTGTCGATCACATGGACCTGCTTGTAGAGGATGAAGCGGCTGACCCACAGCGCGGTTTCGGGCAAGAGCAAGAGGAGCAGCGACCCGGTGATGACCCGGCGGGCGAACCGGCCCGGTAGCTGGGCCAGCGCGAACCCGGCCCACGAGGCCACCAGCAGCGTGGTCGGGATCGCCAGCCCCTCGACGACCAGCGTGTTGAGCATATAGCGGCCCAGTTGCACCAGTTGGAACACGGCGGGGTAGTTGCCCCAGGCCAGGGGGTTGGGCAGCCACTCGATGCCCCGTGGCGGCGGCAGGCCCGGCAGGCGCAACGACCCGACGATCATCGCCGCCAGCGGGATCAGGAACAGCACGCTCAGCAGCAGCAGCACGACGTGCCAGAGCAGCAGGCGGCCCAGGGACCGCCGGGGGGTGGGGTTAGTCATACGCGGCCTCGCTCCAGCGGCGTGTGCTCGCATATTGGACGAAGACAATCAGGGTGGTGACCCCATAGAGCACCCAGATCAGCGCTGCGCCATAGCCGAAGCGGAAATTCTGGAACGCCTCGCGGTAGATCAGGAGCGGCAGAAAGAGCGTGGCATAGTGGGGGCCACCGTTCGTGACCAGCAGGGCGGGCGCGAAGTTATCCTGAAGGCTGACGATGGTGTCGCGGAACAGGAGCAGCAGGAAGGTGGGGGCGATCAGGGGCAGCAGGATCAGCCGGAAGCGCGCCCACCGTCCGGCCCCATCGGCCAGCGCCGCATCATAGAGGTCGGGGGGCACGTCGCGCAGCGCGGCCAGCAGAATGACCAGCCCCTCGCCCACCTGCCAGGCGGCCATGAGGATGATCACCACCCGCGCCCCGCCGGTTTCCACGATCCAGGCCTGGGGGGTCAGGTGGAGGCTGCGCAAGATCTGGTTGATCGGGCCGAAGAGCGGGTTGAAGATCCAGAGCCAGACCAGGGCATAGGCCACGTCGGGGATGATCGTCGGCAGGTAGGCAATGGCGCGGTAGGTGCCGATGCCCCGCCGCCGCCGTTCGAGCAGCAAGGCCAGCGCCAGCGCCCCGCCCAGCCGCAACGGCACCGACCCCAGGGTATAGAGCAGCGAATTGCCCAGCGCCGTCCAGAAGAGGGGGTCGCTGCGCATCTGCGCGAACTGGCCCAGGCCGCTCCACTCGAAGCGCAACGGTTGCAGCGGCGAATAATTAAAGAAGGCGACGAACAGACTGCCTGCGGCGGGGATAACCACCAGCACCACCATCCCGATCAGGAAGGGGGTGAGCATCAGCAAAAGTTGGGTTCGATAGCGCATAGGGTGGGAGGGGTCGCCGGATGATAGGTTTTTATTATACCGTGTCTGCGGGAGGCAGACAAGCCAACAGGGACGCAGCCGGAGCCACGTCCCTGTCGGTCACTGCGGGATCGCGCCCGATCCCGTGCCGCCAGCTAGCGTGTGGTGCGCCGCCGCAGGGTCGTGCCCAGCCCCAGCAAGGCCAGGCCAGCGCCAGCCAGGAGCAGGATCGTCAGCGGAAGGCTGCCGTTGCCGCTGGTCGGCAGCGTGTTGGTGGACATGCCCATCTGCTGCATGGCATCGCTGATGACGCCCTGGATTTCTTTCGACGACGCGGCGGCGGTGGTCCAGTTGCCCGCTGCCAGGGCGTCTTTGACTTCAGCCAGGGGGGCACTGATATTGCCCTCAAGGGTGGGGTTCTGGGCCTTCAGCATCGCATCGTTGGCCGTAAACAAAGCCTCGAATGCCGTATAGGCCGCTTGCGCGCCCGCTTTGTCTTGGTTGCCGGTCTCGCGCACCAGGTCGTTGGCCGCCGTCTGGAACTTCGTCACGGTGCTGGTCATCGCGCTGTCGGTGGTCCCGCCCATCATGGTCTGCCCGGCCTTGACGGCCTGGACCAGCGCCGCAGCGGCGGCTTCCGACTTGGTCCAATCGCCAGCCGCCACCGCGTCACGGACGCCGTGCATGGCGTCTTCCAGCTTAAGCTGGGTGGCCGCGTCCTTCGCCTTGATCGCGTCCTCGTTGGCGGCGAAGGTGCCGTGGTAGAGGTCATAGGCGGCTTGCGACGCGTCGGCTTCGTGCTTCTTGACCGTGGCTTCCAGCTCCTGCGCCTGATCGAGCAGCGTGGTGAACGCCTGCGCCACGGTCATCGGGCCGGTGCTGGCGGCGGTGCTCGTCGGCAGGTTGCCGCACGAGATATAGACTGAGGCTTCGGCAGCCGACTTGTGGACGTTGATCGCATACTTCTTGCTGGTCAGGTCGGCCAGCGACGCCTTGACGATGGTGGTGGACTTGCCCTCGACCACGTTGGTCAGCGGGAAGGCCGGGGCCGGGTTCAGGGTGGCGCAACTGCCCTCGTGGATGTGTGCGGGCTGCACGGCCCCTTCGGGCGCGTTCAGCATGAGCAGCTCGACTTTGGTCGTGCCGTCGCCCTGGTCGGTCAGTTGGGCCGATCCATCTTCGCCCGACCCGTTCTCATCGATCAGGGTGAGGCGGACCACCTTGGCCTGGGCACTGCTGGGCCGGGCGGGCATCAGGCCCACGGCCATTAGTGCTACTAAGAGTACGATTGCCAGCTTCTTCATTCTGTCCTTCGCTCCTTCTTGGTGTGTGGTGAGGGGTTGCGGGCCGGGCACGTTCGGGGAGTCACCCGCCCGGCAATCCGGCCTTAGTCATCTTCCCCGTGGCGACCGGGTACCGGCGTGGGGATAATGATGTTCTCAGGGTAGTGAACACCTTTGAAGTCCTCTGCCGTGCCGTCTTCCATTTCCTTGATCGCTTCATCCACCGAGATCAGCCCGTAGAACGCTTGCTCGATGGCGGCGTTCGCTCGCAATTCGATGTCGGGCCAGGAGCCGATTTGTGGTGTGGCCCGCAGGTACGGTTCTACATCGAGGAAGATCTTGCTGCTCGCCGGGGGTTTGTCCGACTCCAGGTAGGTAGGCGAGAGGGCCACGCTCTTCAGCGATGGCACGGTGCGCCCTGTCTTGGCCGCGATCACTTGCCCGACGGGGCCGTTCGCATATTCGACAAACTTCCAGGCCAGGTCCTTGTTCTTGGCCGCCTTCGAGATGCAATAGGCATCGCTGTGGAGGATGCCCGCCTGCTGCTTGCCCACCGGCAACGGAGCCACGTCCCAGGTGAAGCCGCTGGAGGTGCGTAACGCGGGCACCACCCGGCGGCTGAGCAGCCACATACCCAGTGTGTTGAACAGGAAGCGGGTCTGGTCTTGCTCCGAGGCGTTCTCTACCTGGGTGGAGACCACATGGTGCTTCACCTGCAAGTCCACAAACCACTGGAAGGCTTCTTTGGCCGCCGGGGTGTCCAGCGTCAACTTGGTGGGATGGACCAGATCGTCCACGATATCACCGCCGTTCTGCCAGACGAAGGGGGCCAGGCGGATCAACTGCGGATCGATGCCGACGCCGTAGATCTTCTCGTCGGGGGTGCTCAGCTTGGTGATGGCGATGGCATCCTGGAGGAAGTCATCCCACGTCCAGCCCGCCTTGGGGTAGGGCACTTTGGCCTTGTCGAACAGGTCTTTGTTGTAATAGACCTCCAGGCTCGACATGTTCATCGGGAGGCACTGCAACTGGCCGTTCACCGTGAAGGGTTGCAGCGGCTTCGTATAGAAGTCGGTCGCGTGGATCACGGTGCTCTTGTCCAGGTACGGCTCGGCGGGTTCGATCACGCCCGCGTTCTGCAACAGCCCGAAGCGGCGATAGTCAATAACCCACACGTCCGGCGGGTCGCCCGCCGCGAAGGCGGTGGCGAGCTTCAGCAGGTGGTCGGGCTGCGACGGCACGGCGTCGGTGTTGATCGTGACGCCGGGGTTGGCCGCCTGGAAGCCGTTGGCGACATCCACAAAGGCTTTAGACTCTGCGGGCTCGCCAAAGACGAGGAAGCTCAACGAGCCGCTGAGCGCCGCCGGAGGTGCCGTCGCCGGGGGCACCGTCGCCGTATCGGCGGCGGGGGCGCTGGTAGCGGTATCCGCAGGCGCGGGGGCGCTGGTGGCGGTGTCGGCGGGAGCAGGCGCGCTGGTGGCCGTATTGGCGGGGGCGCTGGTCGGTGCTTCGGTCGTTGCTGTCGTGGACGCGGGGGCTACCGCCGTGGGGGTAGCCGGGGTACTGCTATCGCAGGCGGTCAGAATCATGCTGAGTACCGCGAGTAGGCATAACAGGCGGTAGGGGGTGGATAGGCGGTGCATGAAGTGGTTGGCCTCTCTCTGGCGTGAAGTATGGCCGCAAGTAAGGGATATGCTGCCCTTCGCGTGCTCACCCACCGGGGCGCGAGCGGGCACAGGCAGACACATCCCTGGACTGGCGCTATTATATCAGGCGAGCTATACCTTGTCAAGCTTGACTATTCATTTACAGCAATCTATGTTATAATAAGAACAGGATACTTATACCTCATAGATCCAGAATGATTATTTAATCGAGAATAATATTCGATTAACTGCTACTTGCTCTGAAGAATATTCTTTTTACCTACTCTGCACGGTAGGGTAGGGGCAATCTGCTATAATAGTGGCAGCCATCTTTATAGCCCAGGAGGGGACGACGAATGCTGTGGGTAACCCGGACCAAGGTGCGGTTGGATCGTGCCGCGTGCGCCTGGCTGATTTTGCGCCATATTGATCCACGGGCGCAGATCACCTTTG
This sequence comes from Chloroflexia bacterium, assembly GCA_038252265.1. Classification (GTDB taxonomy): domain Bacteria; phylum Chloroflexota; class Chloroflexia; order QHBQ01; family JAICKM01; genus JBBSAN01. Next base: position 8,265 of record JBBSAN010000096.1, on the reverse strand, counting down.
TTGAGTGGGATCAGGTGGATCAAGAGGTGGCGGCGGGAGCGTTGCCGTTCCATAATACGACCTCGGAAGACTCAGACCTGGGCGAGCGGAGTAGTTTTGATCTGCTCCTGGCCGAGTACAAGCTGGACCAGCATAACCCGGCGTTGGTGCTGCTGGGTGACATGGTCCACGGCGCGGAAACGAAAGCCCCCGATGCGATTGCCGAGGCTGAGGGGTTGCGCGCCATCGCCAAAGGGATGAACGCCCTGGTGCACACCGACCAGGAGATGGTCGAGCACATGCTGCCGGTGTTTGACGCGCTCTATGCCTATTGCGTGCGCCGCGTGGCCGGGCAGCGCGGCTGGGCCAACGGCGACCCCGCCCCCGTGCCCGGCATGAACGGTGGGGGCCACGTAAAACAGTAGACCGGCGTTACCGCCGGTCTACTGTCGCCTGTATAATTTTCAGGAAAGGAAAGAGCAGTTGCCTTAGCGCAATTGGTCTTGTGTGTTATCAGGGTCATCATAGCAAACTTGTCTGCGTTTGTCAATAGGTAATGAAACTAATTGGTAGCAAAGTAATGGGCCGAAAGCTGACACTTGTGGACAGATAATATACTGATGAGTTGACTAAATGCGTAATAAACACAGCAAGCAACAAAAGAATATTCTACAGGACAATCCGCATGGTCGGGTGGTTGATCCTGCCAAGGAGGGAACAACTTAGTATGGAAGGAGAGTGGCGACGGGAGCAGGAGTGGTTCTGGGAGGGGCAGGTCCAGGCGCGCGTGCTGGAACATATGCAGCAGGAGGAAGGCTTTACCATCCTCAGCCCTGGCGAATCGCTTCAAGCAGAACAAGGGGTGGAGATTGTGGCCGAGCGCCTGGTGGGCGATCAGGTCGTCCACCGGCTGGTGAGCGTGCGCGGCTGGCCCAGTGCCATGTACACCCACGGCGCACAGGCCGGGCAGCCGCGCACGACCCGGCCCGAAGTCATCGCCCGCAACTGGATCGCCCAGGCGGTGCTCGATCTGGCCCTGGGCCGGGGGGCCGACCCGGATGTCGATCTCACCCTGGCGCTACCGGCGCGGGCCAGCTACATCCGCTATTTGCAGCGCTTGCGGTGGTTCCTGGGGGCGGGGCGGGTATCGGTCTATCTCGTCTCGCAAGAGGGCCGCGTCTCGGTGACGCCGCCGGGGGCCTCCCCGGTCAGCGCCTCGCCATCCACGCCGCCCGGTCCCACGCCCACCGGCGTGCGGCGCAAGCTGGGCTTGCCGGGGGCTTCCCGCCTGCAACTACCGGTGCTGCACGCCCTGGTAACGGCGGGCGGCAGTTCGAGCCGCAGCGACGTGATCACGACGGTGGCCCGCTGGTTCCCCGAGGTGCCCCAACCTCCCCCGGCAGAATTCGGCCAGCGCCTCTCCATCGCCCAGCGTGAGCTTCAAGTGGAAGGGCTGACCGAGTTGGAGGGCCGCGGGCTGTGGCGTGTCACCGATGCCGGGCGCGCTGCCCACGCCGCCCAATGGGATGACTGGCTGCGCAAACAGGCAAGTTAGCCTTTCCCGCTGTCACGACGCCCCACGATTACCGGCCCGGCATGTGTCTACGCCGCCATGCCGCGCCGAGATCGTGGGGCGCTCCTTTCCCCCTCCGCTCCTGACCTGTGCCCGCTGGCGTGGTCTCCCCTGGCCCTCATCCCCTGCGCCTTCCTCCTCTTGCCGCCGCTGGCAGCGGCTCTCCCGCTCGGCAAGGAACCTGCCCCACCCGGCGAGGGGACAATCGTCCCGCCGCCGGTCGTCTCCAGGCGGATAGTCGATCCTGCCGATGACTATTGACAGCATACAGGCCTGTTAGTAGAATTGTTTCGTGTCCGAACGTCCTCCCAGGTGCGATATCGGCACAGGCTGTCCAGCTGCTGTCCATCTGTCTACGGTAAGAGAGGATTCTCGTGAGCATATCGGCAACGCACCCCCCTCATCCCCTGATGCGCTGGCTGGTCCACACCCTGACCCTCAGTTATGGCGGGGTCGCCTTGCTGGCCTGGTTGCAGCACACGCTGGCCGGGCCGCAAGCCCTGCCCCCGGTTGATACCGCCGGGTGGCTCCGCGACGGCACGCTGCTCCTGCCGGTGGTCGCCCTGGCCGTGTTCCTGGGCAGCGGGCGCCCTGCTGCCCCCACGCAGGCTGTGCCCGGCGGGGTGGCGGCCCTGTTCGCCGTGATTATGGGCGTCGGGACGTTGCTGCATAGCGCCGATCCGCAACACGCCGGGATGGACATGGGCAGCGGCGGGTTCTCGTCGCTGGCGGTGGGGCAACACTTTGTGCTGACCCTGGTCGTTGCCTGGGCCTATGCCACCGTGGTCGGACGGGCGCTCATCCTGCTTGGCACCGGGATCGAGGACCATCTGGCCGCGCCCCATCTGCCCCGGCGGCTGGTCTCGGCGGTGTGGATGGGGGTGACGGTGCTGGCGGTGGTCCCGGCGACGCTCTTGCTCAGCACCGGCCATGCCGTGGCCCAGACCAGCTTCCCCGATCATACCATTCATCCTCACGGCCAACTCACCTTGATCGCTCGGCGGCTGGATGATAATTCGATGGCCTATGTCGCGCCGGAGTATGGGCCGGATGGGACGCGCCCCACCATCGAGATGACCGAGGGAGAAACGCTCAATATCACCCTGATCAATGCGCTGGATAGTGATGTTAGCCTCCATGTGCATGGGGTCCTCTACAACCCGGACAGCGACGGCACCCGCCAGAGCAATTCTTTCGTGCGCCCTGGCGAGCAGCGGGTCTACCAGTGGCGGGCCGCCGTGGGCACCGCAGGCTACTGGCCCTACCACGACCATGTGATGGGTGACAACGCGGGCACGGCGGGCATTTCGGGCGGGCTATACGGCGGGTTGATTGTGCGCAAGCCGGGTGACCTGACCCCGGCGCGGACGGCGGACCCCGACCCGACCAACCCGGCCAACCTCGGCAGCGGCCACGAAGATAACCACATCCTGGCCCCCGGCGATAGCTTCGGTTTCCTGACCATCGCCGGGCAGGGGGTCGGTCCCGGCATGTGGATGTACCACTGCCATGTGCAGAGCCATTCGGGTGGGATGATGGGCTTCTTCAACGTGCTGCCCGCCGAGGGTTACCCTTCGCCCAAGGCGAGCACTCCGTAGCTGCTGCTTGGCTGCCCCATCCCCAGAGAACCCCAAATAAAAGGCGAGTCGCATGGCGCGGCTCGCCTTTCTTTATGCATTGCTCTTGCAAAGCGGTTAACTGGAGGAGGGCCGTCGCTGTAGCGTCAGTGCGAACGTATGCCCGCTCCAGTCCCTCCGGGGTAGAAGCCGGTAGCGACTGTGGGGTTACCCTCGGTCCAGCCCCTCCGGGGCTAGGGTTTGTGCCGTGTTCCACCAGTGCTGGGGATGGTTATGCTGGGAACTCAGTAACGCGCGATAGCCCGCCTGATCCCGGAGGGCGGGAGGGGCGGGCCAGGGGCGATCCGGGACCGGCGGTTATGCGGAGCGCTGGAAGCGGAACGAATGGGTCGCGTGGGCGCTATAGAGTGCGTCGGCAACCAGGGCAACCGTAGTTTCCAGGCGGGCCTGATCCTGGGCGATGTAGTCGATCCCGGCGCGGCGCGGCCCCAGTACAAGGCGTCCCAGGTGCTGCCCTTCGGCTTCCAGCGGCAGGCTCAGCGCGGCGGCCCCCTGCGCGATACCGACCGCATGGATCAGTTGTTCCTCCTCCGCCGCCCCCAGGTAGATCGCGCCATGCTGGGCCTCGAAGGCGTGGGTCGTCTCATCAAGCAGGCGGCAACTGATCCGGTGGGGATCAATCTGGGCCACACTCTTCTGGACGTGATCGTTGAAGGCGTTCAACAGCCGGATCGGGTCGGGCACGCCCTTGAAGCGGGTGTCCACAAAAATCTGCAAGGCGTTCTTGATCGGCGTGAACGTGGTCGCCAGCACCAGCGTGGTGATGACGATGGCCGCGTCCGACTTGTCGCCGGTGAAGGTGATGAACGCCTTCTGGAACAGGGTGATACTGGCCGAATAGACCCCGGCCAGCACCGCCGTCAGCGGCACATAGACCAGCGTGCGCAGGATCAGCGTGTCGATATCCCACAGCCGGTAGCGCAGCATCGAAATGCCCATCGTCAGCGGCGTGAACAGGATCGCCAGGTACATGCCGGTCAGCGTGCTCAGATTGTAGAGCAGGGTCGCATCGCTGCCATTATCCGCGAACACCGGGTCAAACTGCCGGGGGATGTAGGAGGCGATACCGACGACCAGCGTCACCGTCACCCCGAACACCACCCAGCGGGTTTGCTGGCGTTGCCGCCGGTCCGACAGACGGCGGTAGCGATAAATTTGCGCGGCGCTGCTCGCCCCGAACATCCCCACCGCGAGGGCCAGGAATGCTTCAGGCGGCCACGTCCACGGGCTGAGCGGCGAGTCGGGGAAGAACTCCCACGGGATCAAGATCAGGGCGGAGAATCCCAGCAGACCTGCCGTCCAGCGCGGCACGAAGCGCCCGTCGGGGAAGCTGCAGAAGAAGGTAAAAACGCTGAGCCAGGTCAGATAGGTCAGGCAGTGGACCACCGGGGTCCAGGCGGGCTGCGCGGCGATCAGCGCGTCCATCGGGGTGACGATGGGTCGCATGGCCGACCCGCCCAGCAGCAGCATGAAGGCGACGACCACGGCCACCGCATCGTGCGACTTGCGCCAGAAGATCACCCCGCCCACCACGGTAAAGACCAGCGCGATGGTGATTTCCAGCGCCAGCGTGTAGCCCGCGTAGAGATTCGCAGGCAGGTGGAGTGTCACCAGGGTCTGGTTGGCGCGCAGCGCGGGCGAGGCCAGTTGCTCGTAGCGATAGGGCAGGCTGGCCGTAAAGAGGCCCGGCGTCAGCAGCGCCGTCGCCACCCAGCCCATCCGGGCGGCGATTTGCCAGCCACGCGATAGCTCCAGATGAGTAGCAACGGGCGGCGGGGGTTGCGGCGCAGGCCGGGCGGCGGGCACACGGCGCGCCCGCAAGGCGGTCAAGCCACCATCGGCGGTCATATAGGAAGCAGGGGCAGACTCCTCGCCATGGGGGCGGACAGGTACATCTTTGTTCGGGTCCGGCCTGTAGGCCTGCGCCAAAAGCCCCTGGCGAATCGGCTCGGATGGTGCGATGCTGGTGCGGTTCATGTCAGGCTCCTTCGTGTCCCTCACAGGCGGGGGGTTTCCGCCCGTATCCTATTGGTATAGGTAGATTAAACCACATACCGAGGACCGAAGGAAGATACTAGCGTTACAGAACCGTGACAAGGAGCGTGACAAATAGCGGAATCACTATAGCAAAAGGTACATTCCTATCCACCGAGGAACCCGCCGACCTGTCCAGCCCCTCCGGGGCTTAAGATCGCGCCTATGGGTGGGCATAATGCACCCCTGCCATCTCACGCAGGCGGGGCGAGCGGCACCCAGCAGCCCTCGGTGGCGCTCTCGGCAAACGCTTCGATGGCCTGCATGTTCGCCACGGCATCGGTCAGCGGCGTGGGCACGGGTGTATCGTTGAGGATTGCCTGGGCTAGCAGGTCGCCCTGGATCGTATACTGGTCGCAGATCGGCAGCGTGATTTCCTCGGTCTTGTCGCCCGCCTGGTAGGCGATTTTGCAGGGGCGATCGGGCGGGGCGTTGAACGGGATTTCGATTTCGATCCGCCCGGTGGTGCCGAAAATGTTGACCCGCTGGTAGCCGACCAGTTGCGTGCCATAGGTGAAGGTGGCTGTGCCGCGCCCGAAATCCATGATCCCCGATCCGATCCGGTCCACCCCTAGCGCCGGGTCGCGCTCCATCAGGCCGAAGACCCGCTGGGGTTCGGCGTCAAAGATGAAGCGGGCCAGCGAAATGGTATAACAGCCGATGTCCAGCAGGCCCCCCCCGCCGATGTCGGCCATGTTGCGGATGTTCCCCGGATCGTCCAGGTAGTAGGAAAAGAAGGATTGGATGGTCCGCAGGTCCCCGATCTTGCCATCCTGCACCCACTGGCGGGCCTGCTGCCATTGCGGATGGTGGCGATACATGAACGCTTCCATGATCTTGAGGTGGGGATATTGCTGGGCCGTCTCCAGCAGATCCTGGGCGGCGGCGGCGGTCAGCGCGATTGGCTTTTCGCACAGGACGTGCTTCCCGGCCTGGAGCGCCTTCTGCGCCCACGGCACATGGAGGTGGTTGGGCAGGGGCAGGTAGACCGCATCAATCGCCGGGTCGGCCAGCAGCGCTTCGTAGGAGCCAAACGACCGGGGGATGCCCAGCGCCGTCGCTACCTCCTGGGCCTTCGCCGCGTCGCGGGAAGCGATCGCGTCCACCGTGCCGTACTGGCCGCGTTGCATGGCGGGAATGACCTTGGCGATCCCGATGTTGCCCGTGCCCAGGATACCCCAGCGAATGCGGTCCATGATAAATCCTCCCTGTGGGCGGGATCGTCACCGACGATCGCGCAGGTCCAGCGTATCAGCCCGGCGGCAGAGCGCGGCGTGCCCGGTACCGGGTGGTGTGGGCGATGCCCCAAAGCTGCCCCAACAGCACAAAGCCGACCAGCCCACTGACCACCCAGACCATGACATTCTCGCGGGCGACGACCACCTCATAACCGGCGGTGTGCGCGACGACCAGCGGGAACAGCGCGTAGTTGAGCCGCTGCCAGGCCTTCCAGCGCGGGCCTCGGAGCCGCCGCAGCGTCCAGTCGGTCGAGAGCACCCCCAGCAACAGGAGCAGCCCGGTCGCCGCCGCGCCAAGGTCGTTGCTCAGGCCGAACAGGTTGACGATCGGCTGCCTGTCGGGCGCGAAAAAGTAGCGCAGGATCTGCCCGCCCGCGTGGATTTGCAGCCCCAGCAGCACATGCACCCCGCCGGTCAGCCCGACCCAGATGCCGACATCGCGGCGCAGATCGAGGTTGACCGGGTTGCGGCCCCGGCGGTGGAGGCGCAGTTGGAGCGGCCCGATGAGCAGGCTCACTCCCAGCCCCAGCAGCGCCAGGTAGCCCAGCGCGATGGTCAGCGTCAGCACCAGGGGAAAGCGCGGCTGGAGTAGATGGGTCCCGTAGCAGCCCAGCGCCGTGATCGCGGCCAGGACTCCGTGAGTTACCAGCCGCTTGCTATCCCGTGTCCACCCCATCCGCATCGTCCGCTCCACCCCAGACCGCCCCATCGCTGCGGCGTGACATCCGGTCGGTTCATTATACAACAGGCGAGGCTGCCGGGTGGGCTGGGACGGGCTAGGGCTGCAATCGCGTTTCATCCTTCCCGGCATCGGGGACAAAAAGCGCCTGGCCGAAGGTGGCGACCCCGGCTGTGGCAATGATCTGTTGGCCCGCCGGGGAGAGGAGGTAGTCTGCGAACGCCTGCGCGCCCGCCGTGTTCACCCCTGCTGCCTGCTTTGGGTTCACGCGGATGACGTGATAGGGGTTGAGCAGGGCCGGGTCTTTCTCGACCAGCACCCGTAGTTGCACCGCCTGCCGCCCGGTCAGGTAGGTCAATCGGTCGGTCAGGGTATAGGCGTGGCGGCGATTGGCCTCCTGTATCGTGGCGAGTCCGTCCTGCCCGGTGCTGACATACCAGCCCTCGTGCTGCCCATCGCGCCCCATTACGGTTTGCCAGCGCTGTAACTCCAGCAGATTGGCGTCCGACCCATCGCGGCGCGAGACGAACGTCGCCCCGGACGCGGCGACGGCGCGCAGGGCGGTCCCCAGCGGCAGGCCCGCCGCATGGGCCGGGTCGGCCTCCGGCCCCAGCAACACAAAATCATCGTGCAGCGCCAGGCGGCGGTCCAGCCCGCCCCCCGCCTGGAGGAAGATCTGCTCGGCAGCGGGCGCGGCGACCAGCAGCACATCGGCGGTCCCCTGTGCCCCGGCGACGAGGGCCTGTCCCGAACTCACCGCGCTCACCTGCAACGTGTAGCGGGTCCGCTGCTGAAAATCGGCGCTGAGTTGGTCGATCAAGCCGCTTTCTTGAAGGCTGCGCGTCGTCGCCAGGCGCACGTCCAGGGTGGCGGGCGTAGCCTGGGATACGGGTGCGTTGCGGGTGGCGACCGCAGCGAGCAGGCCCACGCCCAGAATCAGCAAGAGGATCAGGACAGGTCGGGCATAGGCACGAGTCCACGAGGGGAGGGACATGGCGCGTTACCCTTCGACCGCCCGGCCTCGCGCCGCCAGGGTGAAGACGAGGCCGAGCAGCGCGGGGGTGAACAGGTAGGGCCAGATCACCGGGTTGACGACCATGAAGAGGAGGTAGGCTGCGCTGCCCC
>JBBSAN010000095.1:0-13535 GCA_038252265.1 Chloroflexia bacterium | reverse complement strand
GGTAGAACTGTTCCAGGTCCATCAGCACGGCCAGGCGCATCGCCGTCGGGATCACGTCGTTGGTGGACTGGGCCATGTTGACATGGTCGTTGGGGTTGATCGGCTTGTAGCCGCCGCGCGGCTGGCCGAGCAGTTCGTTGGCCCGGTTCGCCAGCACCTCGTTGGTGTTCATGTTGTGCGACGTGCCCGCGCCCGCCTGGAACGGGTCCACCCGCCACTGGTCGCGCAGCGCCCCGCCCAGCACCTCGTCGGCGGCACGCACAATGGCGTCGCTGCGCTCGGCGTCCAGTTGCTCCAGCGCCTTGTTGGTGATCGCGGCGGCCTTCTTCACCAGCACCGTCGCCTCGACAAACAGCGGGTGCGGCGGCCAGCCGGTGATCGGGAAATTGCGAATGGCGCGCACCGTCTGCACACCGTAATAGGCGGGGGTGGGGACCTCGACCTCGCCCAGCGAGTCGCGCTCGATCCGCACGTCCTTGTGAGTCTCGTCGGCCATAAGTGGGGTGGCTCCTTCATGAGGGATATAGCAGTGGGGCAGGGCGCGTCCCTCCGCTGCCCGGTTCATTGTATCACCCGCAGCGCCGGAGCGTCAAGCACAAACAGCGCTTGCGAACCCGCTGCCCCTATGGTATAGTAAAACGCTAATTATATTAATCGTGCTGGAGTGAGAGTAGTTGGCACCGACGATAATCGCTTGATTGTTACCGCCAATGAATTACTAACAACCCTATAAGAGGAGATCGATCATGCCCCAGCCCCCCCGGCTCCTGCTACTGGCAAGCGTCGTAGTTCTTGGATTGATGGTCGTATGGGTGGGGACACGCACCCCCACCGCAGCGCGCTCCGCAGAACAGCCGCTCGCCCCCTCCGCCGATACGCAGGTGTCGCCCCCCGCCGCCCCGCCCCTCACCCCCTGCCCCGGCAGTTGGTCGATCCAGGCACCCTACCCGATTAGCATTACCGATCAGGCGGTGGCCGCACAGGACGATGCTATGTACAGCTTCGGCGGCTCTGCTGATGGCACAAACCCTCTCGATGCTGCCTATAAATACACCCCGGCCACCGACACCTGGACGGCGATTGCCCCCCTACCCGCTCCGCGCATCGATGCCCAGGCAGTCAGCGACGGCACCGCGATCTATATTCTGGGGGGGGCCGGGGTCGATAACTACGGCACCAACACGCTATGGCGCTATAACCCCACCACCAACACTTACACGACGCTGGCCCCCTACCTGATCCCCACCACCGCCCATGCTGCGGCTTACCTGGACGGCAAGATCTACCGGATCGCGGGCTGTAACGGAGTACCCTGCGCCCCCGGCCCCGCCACCAACAGCGTCGAGGTCTATACGATCGCCACCAACGCCTGGGCGGCGGCGGCGCCCTATCCTCTGCACAACTTCTTTCTGAGAGCAATTGGGTACGACGGCTATGTCTACGGTGCGGGAGGTCTTGGGGCCTATAACGAAACCTACCGCTATGATCCGGCGACGGATCGGTGGGACGATGCCGCCATTGCTGACTTACCGACAACCAATACCTTCGTTGCTGTTTCCGGCATCCTCAACGGACGCTGGCTGCTGGCCAGTGGCGATGTGAATGGCTCGCTCGGCGGGGCCGTCGCCTGGAATCCAGCCACGAACGTCTGGGAACCGCTCCCATATCTATTACAGGGTGTGGTCTTCGGCGGCGGCACGACGATCGGGTCAGCGTTCTATGTGGTCGGCGGGGACGATCCGCGGAGACCAACCAATACGAATCAGCGCTACCTCGAAGTCCCCTGCACCACGCCTACCGCGACCCCGACCGGCACCCTCACCACCCCCACCCCGACCCCCACCGTCTGCGGCGTCGGGCGCTGGCAGCAAGAAGCCTCCATCCCCACCCTCCTGCTGGACAATGCGCTGGTGGCCCACGACGGACGGCTCTACAGCTTTGGGGGTGCGACACCCTTCCAGGTGCTCACCGCTACCTACCGCTATGACCCGGCCACCACCGTCTGGACTCTCCTCGCCCCTCTTCCGGCCCCCCGCGACGGCGCCAGCGCCGTCAGCAACGGGACCAACATTTACATTCTCGGCGGCGATGCCGGCGGCGGAAATACACCGACGAATACCCTATGGCGTTACGATCCGGTCGCTGACACCTACACCACCCTGGCTCCCTACACCATCCCCACAGCGGGCCAGGCGGCGGTGTTGCTCAATGGCAAAATCTATCGCATCGCCGGAGGGACCAATAATGGGGTATATACATCGAGCGTGGAAGTGTACACCATCGCCACCGATAGCTGGTCTCTGGCGGCGGTCTACCCGGAAGCCCGCGATATGCTGGCCGCTGTCCCCCTCGGCGGCTACATTTACAGCGCGGGCGGGCGAAGCTCCGATGCCTCGGCGAAAACCTACCGCTATGACCCGACCAGCAACAGTTGGGATGATGCCACTGTTGCGGACCTCCCCCAGGCACGTTGGGGTGCAGCCACGGCAGTCTACAATGGCCGCTGGCTGATCGCAGCGGGGGCGGGGAGCTTCGGTCCGCCGTATACCAGCGCGCTCACCTGGGATCCGGCGACCAACACCTGGACCAACCTTCCCACCCTCAACCGCGGGCGACTCATCGTTGCGGGCGCGGCCTTGTCCGACGGGTTCTACACCACCGGGGGCTACGATGAGAACGCGGCGCTAACCACGGACAACCAGCGTTATAGCGAAATCCCGTGTGGCGCTACCCCGACAATCACCAGCACCCCCCCCCCTAGCACCGCCACTCCATCGGCCACACCGCCCTGCGTGGTCGGTTGGCAGGTGGTCAGCAGCCCCAATGTGACCCCCGGCGCAAACTACCTGTATGAGGCGGGCGCGGTGGGGCCGAACGATATCTGGGCGGTGGGCGAGGTCCAAAATAACCCCTTCAGCGATGGGTTGATCCTCCACAACACCGGCGGGAGTTGGAGCATCGTCCCCAATCCGGCCACCCAGGGTGCCCGGCTGTGGGACGTGGACGGGACCGCGCCCAACGATGTCTGGACGGTCGGTTACAACAACGGGTTGGCCCTGACCATGCACTGGGAGGGCACCGCCTGGAGCATCGTCCCCAGCCCCAACATCAGCAACACCGCAAACTTCCTCTTCGGCGTGGCCGCCCGCACCGCCACCGATGTCTGGGCCAGCGGCAATTCGTATAACAACTCTGGGTTCTCCGAGACGCTGATCCACCATTGGGACGGCACCGCCTGGAGCATCGTCCCCAGCCCCAATGTAGGCACGAACAGCAACTACCTGGCGCGGGTCGCCGCCAGCGCAGCGAACGATGCCTGGGCTGTCGGCTACTACACCGATAATGGTGGGCTGGACCACACCCTGACCCTGCACTGGGACGGCACCGCCTGGAGCGTCGTCCCCAGCCCCGATCTGGCTGGGAGCAGCACGCGCCTCAGCAACGTGCTGGCCCTCGCCCCGAACGATGCCTGGGCCGTCGGCGGCTCGCAAGACAATCGTACCCTGACTCTCCATTGGAACGGCATCGCCTGGAGCATCGTGCCCACCTCCAACAGCGGCGGCATCCTCTTTGGCTTCACCGGGATCACGGCGCGAGCCAGCAACGACATCTGGGTGGTGGGCGGGCCGACCGAGCACTGGGACGGCAGCAGTTGGACCCTGGTCCCCACACCTGCCGTCAACGGGACGCTGGTCGGAGTCGCGACGGGCGCGGGTAGCGATGTCTGGGCGGTCGGCGTCAACACCGGGCAAACCTTGATCGAGCGCTATGTCGGCTCCTGCATCACCCCCACGATGACGGCGACGGTCAACCCGGCCACCGCGACAGTGACCGGCACGCCGCCCAGCCTGACCCGCACGGCAACCGGCACCCCCCCCGCCGCCACCGGTACGGCGGTGACCGCGACGCCGACGGTCTGCGCGGTGCAGTTCACCGACGTGTCGCCGGGCAGCACCTTCTACACGTTCATCCGCTGCCTGGCCTGCCGGGGGATCGTCGGCGGCTATCCCTGCGGCGGGACGGGCGAACCCTGCCCTGGCTCCTACTTCCGCCCCACCAACAACGTCACGCGGGGCCAGGTCTCCAAGATCGTCTCCGAATCAGCAGGCTTCCAGGATGTCGTGCCAAGCCCTCAGCAGACGTTCCAGGATGTGGCCCCCGGCAGCACCTTCGCTCTCTGGATCGAGCGGCTGAGTATGCGCGGGATCATCGGCGGCTATCCCTGCGGTGGCCCGTTCGAGCCGTGCGTGGCACCGGGCAACCGCCCCTACTTCCGCCCCAATAACAACGTCACGCGGGGCCAACTCGCCAAGATCACCTCCGGTGCGGCAGGCTACACCGAAACGCCGACCGGGCAGACGTTTGAAGATGTGCCGCCCGCCAGCACGTTCTATTTGTACATCGAGCGGCTCTCCAGTCGAGGGATCATCGGCGGCTACCCGTGTGGCGGCGCGGGCGAACCGTGCGTCGCGCCGGGCAACCGGCCCTACTTCCGCCCGAACAACCCGGCGACGCGCGGCCAGATGAGCAAAGTCGCCGCCAACACCTTCTTCCCCAACTGCGCCACCCCGGCGCGGCGCTGACCCAGCCAGGGGCGGGGGAGCATCCCCGCCCCTTTGACCAGGCCGCAATCCTAGGGGTCAGGCGCGCCGACGCGCCTGGCTCCGTAGCGCGTTACCTCCTCCCGGCAGAGACCATATAGATTCCCTGAAGAGGGCCAGGGCGGGCGCACCCTCGAAACCCTCTCCGCCTGCGCCGCGTATTTAGCAACCGGTCCCGAGGTTCTACGTTGCAGTAGATAAGCATGGAGGATTCCGAATCAACTGCACGGGTACGGTGAGCGGGCACCGGCCCAAAAACTGGCAATTGCCAGAGTAGAGAGGGAACGGTAATACCATGAAAAGTTGGCTATACACGTATTGGAACAGAGGACAGCGCGGCCTGCGGATCGGCATCCTGCTCGGATGCGCGCTACTGCTGCTGGGCCTTCCGGCCCTGAGCGCACAGGCGGGCGTCACCCCGCAAAGCGATAGCGGAGGGCGGGGCGGCCAGGGTACCCCGGTATTGAGCCTCACCCGCGATCTCGGCCCGGAAGCACCGGTGCAGATCCCTGCCGCCGTGCTCTACGAGCAATTCGATGACCAAAGCCTCAACCTCGCGGCGTCCCAGCAGTTCGAGCCGACCTTCAGTGCCTACGATAACCAGACCGCCGACGACTTCAGCGTGCCCACCGGCGAGACCTGGGTGCTGGATCAGGTCGAAGTGGCCGGGTCGTACAGCACCAGTGGGCACGCCGACGCGGTGAACGTCTTCATCTATGCCAATAGCGGCAGCGTGCCAGGACCGGCGGTCATCAGCCAGACCAACCTCATCCCCAGCATCGGGCTAGACACCGGCAGCTTCCTCATCCCGCTCGCTTCCCCCGTCACGCTGCCCACCGGCACCTACTGGCTGTCGGTGCAGACCAACCAGCGCTATGATCCGAACGGCCAATGGTTCTGGCGCAATCGTCATACGGGCCAGGGCTTCGCGGCGACCTGGCGCAACCCGGCCAACGGGTTTGGGCGCTGCGCGAATTGGAACACCCGCAGCAATTGCGGGCTGTCGGGCTACTTAGATCGCGATCAGATCTTCCGCCTCTACGGGGTGAACAACGCCAGCCCGACCCCCACCGCCACCGGCACCCCCGCCACCCCGACCCGCACCCGCACGCCGCTCCCGGTGCCGGCCACGCCCACCGCTAGCCCCGTCCTGCCCCCGCCGGTCATCACCCAGTCGGCCCCGTTCACCCCCGCGCCCGCGACGGTCGATCCCACGCCTATTCCGTCCTGTGTGGCCCAGTGGCGGGTGGCCGCCAGCCCCAACGGCGCGGCGGGCAGTGCGAACATCTTCCAGAGCGTCGCCGCCATCTCCGCCACCGATGCATGGGCGGTGGGCAGCACGTACACAGGAACCACGCAAACGCTGATTGCCCACTGGGACGGACAAGGCTGGCAGCAGGTCCCTAGCCCCAACGTGGGGAGCGGCGGCAACGATCTATCCGGCGTCGCGGCGGTCGCCCCCAACGATGTCTGGGCCGTCGGCAGCCATTACGATCCCGTACTATTCGAGACCCTCCCCTTGTTGCTCCACTGGACCGGGGCGAATTGGAATGTGGTGCCCCCCCCCACCCTGACCGGGTATGTGCAACTCCAGGCGGTCGTCGCCCTGGCCGCCAACGATGTCTGGGCGGTGGGCGGCAACAACGGCAACGCGCTGACCTTGCACTGGAATGGCACAAGTTGGGTCCAGGTGCCCACCCCCGTCACCGGGTCCGCCATCCTCAATGCCATCAGTGCCGTCGCGCCCAACGACATCTGGGCCGTCGGCCACGTCAGCCCCAACTTTCAGAGCACCAACCTCACCATGCATTGGAACGGCAGCGCCTGGAGTGTAGTCTCCAGTCCTAGCGCGGGCTACGAATCCTTCTTGACCGGCGTGGCGGCAGTGGCCGCGAACAATGCCTGGGCGGTCGGCTACCAGTATGACGACAATCTGGATCGGTTCTATCACACGGTGATCCTCCAGTGGAACGGCACCACCTGGACCAACGTGCCCAGCCCTAACCCCGGCTTCCAAAACGATGTCCTCAATGCGGTCACGGCCCTGGGCGCGAACGATGTCTGGGCGGTCGGCTATCAGGTCGGCGGCACCAGCTACGCGGGCACCCTGACCGTGCATTGGGACGGCTCCGCCTGGACCACCGTCCCCAGCGCGAACGGCGGGACCGGCGGCAACTACTTGCTGGGCGTGGACGGCGTTTCGGCCACCGACCTCTGGGCCGTCGGGTACACCTATGTCCCCGCGACAAACACGCTGGCCGAACGCTACGCCAATCCCTGCGCCCCACCGCTGCCGACCAACACCCCGCAGCCGACGGCGACCGCCACCGCCACGATCACCCCTACCGCCACGGTCACCCCTACCGCGACCGCGACCGCGACGGCCAACGCCATCGCCTCGACCACCAGTACACCCACCGCGACGGTCTGCCCGGTGCAGTTCACCGACGTACCAAATGGCAGCACCTTCTACACGTTCGTGCGCTGCCTGGCCTGCCGCGGCATTGTCGGCGGCTATCCCTGTGGCGGCCCCGGCGAACCCTGCCCTGGAGCATACTTCCGCCCCAACACCAATGTCACGCGCGGCCAGGTCAGCAAAATCGTCTCCGAATCGGCGGGCTTCCAGGATGTGATCCCATCTACTCAGCAAACGTTCGAGGATGTGGCCCCCGGCAGCACCTTCGCCCTCTGGGTCGAACGGTTGAGTATGCGCGGCATCATCGGCGGCTACCCCTGCGGTGGCCCGTTCGAGCCGTGCGTCGCCCCGGCTAATCGCCCCTACTTCCGCCCCAACAATCCGGTCACGCGCGGCCAACTCGCCAAGATCGTCTCCGGCGCGGCGGGCTACACCGAAACCCCCGCCGCCCAGACCTTCGAGGATGTGCCCCCCAGCGGCACCTTCTATCTATACGTCGAGCGGCTGAGCACACGGGGCATCATCGGCGGCTATCCCTGCGGCGGCCCGTTCGAGCCGTGCGTCGCCCCGGCCAATCGCCCCTACTTCCGCCCCAATAACACCGCCACGCGCGGGCAAATGAGCAAAATCGCCGCCAACGCCTTCTTCCCCAATTGCGCCACCCCGGCCCGGCGGTAGGCTAACAGAATCAACCGAATCGCGTTAGCGGGAGCCGGCCAGGACATGTCCAGGCCGGCGCCCGGCGGCTGCCCACTGGGCGTATGCTATAATTGGAGCAAGGATCATCGCGTGCTGCCCGGAGACGATACGACGAAAGCGAGGAAGCGGATGGCGACCCAGGTACGACCCATGACGGCAGACGATCTGCTGCACCTACCCAGCGACGGGTTTCGCTACGAGTTGGTGAAAGGAGAACTACAGAAGATGGCACCAGCAGGAAGTAGTCACGGCGCAATCGCCATGAATCTGGCGGGGCCGCTTCACCAGTACGTGAAAGGGAATAATCTGGGGAAAGTTTTTGCCGCTGAAACCGGCTTTGTCATCGCGCATAATCCTGACACAGTGCGCGCCCCAGATGTCGCCTTTGTGCAGCGCCAGCGAGTGGAAACGATCGGTAATATAGTAGGCTACTGGCCCGGCGCGCCAGATCTAGTAGTCGAGGTCGTTTCGCCCAATGACCTCTATAGCGAAGTGGCCGAGAAGGTGGACGCCTGGCTCACCGCCGGGACCCAACTGGTTATCATCGTGGACCCCCGCCGCCAGACCATCACCGTCCACCGCGCCCCCACCGAAATGCAAACGCTGACCCTCAACGACACCCTGGACGGCGCGCCCGTATTGCCCGGCTGGATCCTCCCCGTGCGTGAGGTATTCAGCTAAAGATCGCGCCGCCCCCCAAAACAGCAGGGGCACGGATCAGCGATCCGCACCCCTATTCTCAGCACTCAGCACTCAGCACTCAGCACTCAGCACTCATTGCTCATCCCTGAGCAACTCCGCCCGCCAGGCCGCCCAAGCGGGGGCCTGGTACTGGCGATGACCTTCTCCGGCATACCAGGCGAGCCAGGCGGCAGTCGTATCCAGCGGCTGGCGGGTGAGGCGGCTCAACACGTTATGCAGTGCCGCTTCAACCTCGGCATTGGGCACGCCCTGGCGCAGCATCATGATCGCCAGGGGCACACCACGCTTATCGCGCCGCAGCAGCGCCGTCATCAGCAGGCGTAACGCCTGGAGATCTGGCGTCGCCCAGGCCCCCGCCCACTTCCAGGCCTGCCAGAACGTCGGGGTGTCGAACGCCATCAACTCGACGCGGCCAAATTCATCGCGCACCCGCAGACTCCGCGCCAGCGCCGCCGCCACATCCCAGGTGCCCAGCCGGACCACGAAATCTCCCGGCGCTTCCAGCGAGTCTTGCGTCAAAGTATGGGCACGGCCATCGGTGCGCCAGATCAGGAAATAGGCGGCGCGGGTCGCCAGATCCGAGTCGCTGGCCTGCACCGCCAGCACCGGACGGCGGCGATCCTCGCCGCCTGGAGCAAACATCAACCGCTCTCCGGTCTCGCGATTCAGCAGCGCCAGGTGTCGCCACTCCCGATCGGTGGGATGCTGGGCATCAATCAGGAACGTATAGTCCACATTGCCCCAGCAAAAAGCCGGGATCTCCGCGAAATAGGGGCACGCGGCGTAACAGTGGACCAGAAAGTAGGTGGGGTCCGTCGGGGGCGACTCGTCGTTCATGGAAACCTCTGGTACAGGGGGCCGTTATCGCCGGGTGGACAGTCGGGGCGCTGAGCAGCCCAGATGTGGCGTGGCCCATCGTAGTAATAACAGCGGTCGTCGCCCCCGCCCGGCTGCATCGCCAGGTAGTAGGCGCTGCCCCCCGCTACCGAGGTGTAGCCATAGCGCCAGCCCAGCGGCGGGCGCGGCAGGCCGGTGCCGTCGGCGGTCACGTCGCTGATCACCAGCGGGTAATGGCCCTGCGTGGTGTGGTACCGGTCCAGGCCCGCGATCACCGGCCCCAACCCCTGCACCGCCTGCGCCTGGTTCAGCCCCGCCACCAGGGTAAAGGCCCCGCCCCACAACCAGGGACTCGCCAGCACCAGCGTCAGCACGATGCCGCCGATCACCAATCGTAGATCAATCTGACCGTCGCGTGGCTGCATGGGGGCGGAGCCTTCTCAACAGTAATCCTGAAGCGCGCTATACCCGAAGGCACCACCGGTGGAAGCCGAAATATCCCAGCCACTGTCGGGGAAGGGTGACGGGTACTCCGGGTACTCCGGGTACTCCGGGTACTATGGAAGGCTCCAGCTATGTACAATGCAAGGCTGCGCCCTCCCAGAGCGAGAGGGCGCAAGAACAACCCGCGAACGACACCGGGCGGGTTAGAAGAGACTGGCGCGGCTACGAGTGGCCCCGCGCCTACTCGCGGCCCTGGGCCTCGGTTTCGCCCCAATAATGCCCGTAGGACGAGCGGAGCGCGGCTTTCATGGCGCGGGTGTGATCCTTCATATGGATCACCATGATCTTATAGATCCCCTCCACCGTGGTCATCCCCACCGCCGGGTGCCAGGCGGGAGTCGCCAGATCGGCCTCGCTGTGGCGCGCCAGGTTTCGCAGGGTCTCGGTGCGGGCTTCGGTCAATTCCAAGCGCAACGCCGAGGCGGGCAGCTCGGCCCGCTTCGCCACCTGCCCCTCGTTCCAGCGATCCCGGTTAAACGGTTCGCCGTCCTTGCCGCGCAGCATCGTCTCATCCATCACCTGCCCTGCATCCCGCGACTTCAACGCCATCACGATTAGCCGGTTCATGCTCGCCTCGGCGCTACCCAGGTGCCCCAGCGCCAGCCGCACCGTCCAGCCTTCCTCAAAGGTGGGCAATTCCCAGCCCGGCTCGTTGTCGGCCCCCGGCAACACCGCCATCATGTTCGACAGCGCACTGTCCAGGTTGTCGCGCAGCCGCGCCTTTCGCGTGTCGGTCTCGGTCATGGTACTCCTCAGAAGTCGGAAGTCAGAAATCAGAAATCAGAAATTAGAAATCAGGCGTTAGATACAGGAGGGTGCGCCGGAGCGTGCCTCGACATCGAAAGGCTGATTTCTAATTTCTGATTTCTACCGTCTCTTAGCGTGCCGCCTCGAAGCGCCGGGCAACCGCGTCCCAGTTGACGACGTTCCACCACGCCTTGAGATAGTCCGGGCGCTTGTTCTGATACTTCAGATAGTAGGCATGTTCCCAGACATCCACACCCAGGATCGGGGTCAGGCCGGTCATCAGCGGGCTATCCTGGTTCGGGCTGGAGATCGCTTCCAGCTTGCCGTTGTTCCAGACCAGCCAACTCCAACCGGAGCCGAAGCGGGCCGCGCCATTCGCATTGATCTTTTCTTTGAGCGCATCCAGGCTGCCGAAGGTCGAGTCAATCGCCTGGGCCAGGGCCCCCGTCGGTTCGCCGCCGCCGTTCGGCCCCATGATCTCCCAGAACATGCTGTGGTTGGCGTGCCCGCCACCGTTGTTCTGCACCGCCGTGCGGATGCCTTCCGGCACCTGGCTGATATTCCGCAGCAGGTCTTCGATCTTCATGTTCGCCAGTTCGGGGGCCTGTTCCAGCGCCTTGTTCAGGTTGGTGACATAAGCCGCGTGGTGCTTGTCGTGGTGGATTTCCATCGTTTGCGCGTCGATGTGCGGTTCCAGCGCATCGAAGCTATAGGGAAGCGGAGGAAGTGTATACGCCATTGTGGGTAGTCCTTTCGCTGTCTGGTGACCGCGCCTGGGCGGTCAGGGATGGTACGTCTAGGGCCGTGATGTGGCCGCGGCCCTCTCCCCTCTTAAACAGCAAGAATCGCACCCGGCTTTACCGAGCGATGAGCAACGCGCGATGAGGAGCGAGCGATGAGCAACGAGCGATGAGCAACGAGCGATGAGGAGCGAGCAATGAGCAATGAGCAATGAGGAACGATGAAGGACGCGCCACGAGCCACGAGCCGATGAGGGCTGAAGGATGGACCCTGTCATCCTGAGCGTAGCGAAGGATCTTCTCGGCGGTTCGTGGTGCGAAAGGAACAAGCGGGATCTTTGTGAGCGATCAAGCAGCCCCAACAAGATCCTTCGCTGCACTCAGGATGACAGGGTCCATCCTTCAGTCCTCAGTCCGCGAAGCCGAGCAGCGTGGTCGCGCCGTGGCAGGGGGAGGCGGTGGCGACGATGAGGTGCTTGCCCGCCGTGGACCCCGCCTGGGCCAGGGCCAGCACCCGGTCGCGCAGGGCGCGGAAGGTGCCGACCGGGATCGTCTCGATGCCGGTGGCGCGGTAGAGGGTGTTGAAGATGACCGGCTCCACGTAGCGATCCGCATGGGCGGCCACGAAATCGCGGATCGTGTCGTTGAGATCCCAGGTGCGGGGGGCCAGGATGGCCGGGCACTTCTTCGGGGCGCGGCAGTTGGGGGGGCAGATCCAGCCCGCCGCGCTGATAAAGCGGTCGCCGCCGGGGCTGAGATATTCATAGGGTAGGCCGCCGAACTCGTCGGTAAACGGCACCTGCTGCGCCGCCTCCGGCCCCAGCCGCGCCTGCACGCTCCATAGCAGCCACTCGGCGGCCAGGTGCGGCGCAATCGGCGCGGGCACCACCTCGGCATCGGCGGGTAAGGTGTCGAACTGCGCCTGGTAATAGGCCAACCAGTCGCTCTGCACCACTGTCACCAGCGGGTTGGGCTGCTCGGCCAGTTCGCGCACCACCTGGCAGGCCGGGTTGCGGTCCACGACGACGATCCGGTCGTCCGCCCCGATCCGCCCCTTGGCCCGCCCCTTCTCCAGTTGTTTGAGGTGGTGGCTGCCGTAGCATCCCCCGCCAATCACAATAAATGTAATCGCCATAGTTCCATTCGTCAGAAGTCAGAAATCAGAAGTCAGAAGTCAGCAACCCGGCTTTAATACGCGCAACTCACAACGCGCAACCCGCAACTCGCTGCTCACTGTCCCGTCCCGGTGATCAGGTCTTGCGCTTGTTTCGCCAGGTCCGTACCGGGGGCCAGTTGGATCACCTTTTGCCATTCCAGGATGGCGGCATCCGGCTTCGGCGTGCTGGCCCGGCTGAGGGCCAGCCCCAGCAAGAGGTGGATATCAGGCCGGTCAGGGGCCAGCGCCACCGCTTTAAGCAGGGTATCGCGGGCGGCATCAATTTGGGCGAGCCGGAACTGCGTGGCGGCCAGCCCCATCAGCAGGTCGGGATTGTGCGGCTGGAGCACAATCGCCCGTGTGTACAGCGTCACCGCCGACTCATAATCTTGCTGATCGTAGAGCTGCTTCGCCAGTTGGGCCATCGCCACCCCATCCTGCGGGTTCTTGTCCAGCGTCTGCTGCAAGGCCGTGATAGCGTCGGGGGTCGCCACCGGGTTGACGGCGGGCGCGGCGGCATCGGGCACCGGGGTCGCGGGCGGTGCGGCGGTCAGATTCTCCCGCACCTGCGCGCCGATAAACACCAGCATCCCCCAGGCCATCAAGATCAAAACCAAGCGCTTCATCGGATAGCTCATACCTCTATTATCCCCCAAAGCAGGGAGCAACGCAAGGCGCAGCCACCCAGGGCTGCGGGCTAAATCGGGCAAGTGTGCGCCGACCCCCGCTGTCATCCTGAGCGCAGCGAAGGATCTTCTCGGCGGTCCGAGGTGGGTAGGGTAGAGCCGGGATCTTCGGCAGCGATCTGGTAGCCCCAAGAAGATCCTTCGCTGCGCTCAGGATGACAGTGTGCGGAGGCTAGCACCTGCCCCGCACTTTCAATTTGGGACCATAGATTGCCGTGGTAATAGACAAAACAACCCCTAATTCACGAACATCCGTTCTTTACGCCTCGCCCCGAATATGGTAAAATAGACAGGGGTATGCCCCGACACCGTCACGCTACAAACAGCCGACCGGGTGTAACGAGGAGAGAGTGCCGCGTGCTGGTAGAACTGGCGATTGCCAATTTCGCGATTATTGACCGCCTGCAATTGCGCCTGGCGGACGGCTTCAACGCCCTGACCGGTGAG
>JBBSAN010000094.1:0-13560 GCA_038252265.1 Chloroflexia bacterium | reverse complement strand
CCGCCGCCCCTGGTGGCACTGTGGCGGAAGCGATTACAGTGATATGACCTGGCTGTGGATCATTCTCTTTATTACCTCCAGCTCCACAACCGTTTCTTCGGGCGGAGCGAACCCCGCCGCCTGGCTGGTGCTGGCCGCGAGTGCGGTGCTCGGCCTGCTCCTCTGGTGGGGAGCCAGCCGCAACCGGCAGTAGCCGGGCCGTTGCCCCCCGGCGGCGCGGATTTGCGTACATCCTTATAGATCAATCAATCAACCAACACCTAGATCATCATCAATACGGCCTATATGGTTCAGAAAGTGGGAAACAATCATGGATCAGAAACCAACCAACCCTTCCGGCTCCGGTGCCAGCATGGGGGCCTGGCTTGCGATCGGCGTCGGCATCGGCACGGCCCTGGGGGTCGCGTTCAATAACATCGCTATCGGCGTTGCCCTCGGAGCAGCCATCGGCTGCGCGCTGGGGGCGGGCCTGGCGAGCCGGGGTGGCAAGGCTGGCGATCGTTAAGTGTCCGCTTTGGCGCGATTTTCGTCTGCGGATTTCTGTAGGGAGGAACCAATGGAATCGATTATTATCGCCGATAATCTCTATAAGAGCTTCGGCCCCGTCCACGCCGTGCGTGGGGTGAGCTTCACCGTGGAGCCGGGGCAGGTGTTCGGCTTGCTCGGCCACAATGGCGCGGGCAAGACGACCACGATCAAGATGCTGACCGGGCGGCTACTGCCCGATCAGGGCACCGCCATGGTCGCCGGACATGACGTGGTCCGGAATCCCGACGCCGTGAAGCCCCTCATCGGCACCGTCTGGGAAGAGCAGAACATCTACGAACGGCTGACTGCCGCCGACAACCTGGAGTTCGCCGGGCAGCTTTATAGCGTGCCCAACCTGGCGCACCGGGTGGCCGAGGTGCTGGATCTGGTCGGCCTGAGCGATCGGGCCACCAGCAAGGTGCAGACCTACTCCAACGGCATGAAGCAGCGCCTGGTGATCGCCCGCGCCCTGCTGCACCAGCCGCGCCTGCTCTTTCTCGATGAGCCCACGCGGGGCCTCGACCCCTCGTCGGCCCGCGAGGTGCGCGAGGTGCTGGCCCACCTGCGCGACACCGGGACCACCGTGCTGCTGACCACCCACCTGATGGACGAGGCCGACGCGCTCTGCAACCGCATCGCCTTCCTCCGCGCCGGGGAGGTGGTGGCGAACGATACGCCGCTGGCGCTGAAGCTGGCCCACGGGCGGCGCGAAGTAATCGTGCGGCTCACCCGCCCGGTGGGGGCCGACCCTGCCGAGCAACCCCTGACCCTGAATCTGGCCGACCCGGCCACGGCGGATCACCTGGCCCAACTGGTCGAAAGTGGGGCCATCGAAACCATGCACACCCGCGAAGCCAGCCTGGAAGAAGTCTTCCTCGCCCTGGCCGGTCCCCGCCCCGACGACTCCGAGGTGCCCGCCCCCGCCGCGAAACCGCGCAAAGGCCTGCTGGGGAATGTCCTGCGGAGGGCGTGACGCGTGAAACTGAAACGTGATGCGTGAAACGTGATGCGTGATAAGGGCTTGCCAACAGTTCACCCGTCACCCGTCACCCGTCACTAACCACTAACCACTAACCACTAACCACTCGTCAGAGGAGAGTCCCATGCACCCGCGCATTGTTATGGCGATTGCCCGCAAAGATCTGTTGGATGTGCTGCGTAATCGCAGTACGCTGATGGCGCTGATGTCGCCCCTCTTTATCTCTGTCTTGTATTTTGTGATGAGCATCGCCCTCCAGGGCGGCACGACGACAGTCGCCGTCTATAACCCGGGCCACTCGGTCCTGGTCAGCGCGGCGACCCTGCCGGCCAACACCAAATGGACGATCATTGACGCGCCGTCCGCCGACGCTGTACGCTCGATGGTGGATGCCAACGCGCAGGATACCGCCGTCGGCATCATCGTGCCTGCCGATGCCGATGCGGTGCTCAAGAGCGGGGGGCGGCCCCCGGTGCAGATCTATTATCACGCCGTCAAATTCTCCGACTTCCAGCAGCAGGTGCTGGTCGCCACCCTGGTCGGGGTCAGCCAGCAGATCGCCGGGCAGCAGCCCCCGATCCAGGTGACGGCCACCCCGTTACGCATTCCCGACGACCAGAAAGGCGCGCCCACGGTCGATCTCGGCAAGCAGCTTCAGAGCACCTTCGGCATGATCGCCTTGATGGTCGGGCTGATCTCGGCGGGGATGTTGCTGGTGCCGTCCCTGCTGGTGGAGGAGAAAGAGAAGAAGACCCTGCGGATGATCCTGGCTTCGCCCGCCAGCTATGGCGACGTGATCGCGGGCAAGTTGCTGGTCGGCTTCTTCTATACGGCCCTCCTGAGCACTGTCTTGCTGGCGGTCGGGCGGCTGCCGATAGCGGCGCTGCCCCAGATGAGCCTGTTCCTGCTGCTCGGCGGCGTCTTCTTCCTGCTGGTCGGCCTGACCCTCAGCGCCTTCAGCAAGACGATGACCGAAGTCAACAGCTATGGCACGCTGGTCTTCTTCCTGGCGATGGTCCCGATCATGTTGAACATCCCCGGCATGGACGCGCTGGGCGGGGCCATCGGTGGCTTCACCCGGCTGATCCCCAACTTCTACATCGTGGACGGGATGCGCCGCGCCCTCGAAGGCACCGGCACGCTGGAGAATATCTTGCTCAACGCCGGGGTGACCCTGGGCTTTATCGTCGCCCTGTTCCTCCTCGCTACCTGGCTCTTGCGCCGCCAGCAATTGAGCGCAGCGTAGCCAGAAATCAGAAATTAGAAATCAGAAGTCAGAAGCCAGAGAGCCCAACCGAGCGTCGCCGTCTCAATTCTAATTTCTGATTTCTAATTTCTGATTTCTCCGCCGAAGGAGTCCCCGATGAACCCTGCCGTGATCATGGCGATTGTCCGCAAAGATATGCTGGACGTGATTCGCAACCGCCACACGTTGATTGCGATGCTCACGCCGCTGTTCCTCGCCGTGCTCTACTGGGTGATGAGCGTGGCCTTGAGCATTGATACGACCACCCTGGTGCTCTACAATCCTGGCAACTCGGCGCTGGTCAGCAAAGAGACGCTGCCGGGCAACACTCAATGGACCATTATCCCGGCACCGTCGGCGGACGCGGTGCGGGCGATGGTGGACAACAACACGCAGAATGCCGCCGTCGGCATCGTCCTGCCGCCCGATACCGATGCCGTGCTGCGCGGCGGCGGCCACCCTGCGGTGCAGGTCTACTTCCACGGGGCCAAGTATTCCGACTTCAGCCAGGAACTCTTGCTTGCCCAACTGGTCAGCGCGGGGCAGCAGATCAGCGGGCAGCCACCACTCCTCCAACTAACGCCGACCGTGTTGCGGGCCACCCCGGAGCAACAGGCGGGGGACAAAGGGATGAGCCGCCTGGCGGCGGCGTTTGGCATGGTCACCCTGCTGGTGGGGTTGCTGTCCACCGGGCTGCTGCTGGTGCCCTCGCTGCTGGTCGAGGAGAAAGAAAAGAAGACCCTGCGTATGATCCTGTCGGCCCCGGCCAGCTACGCCGATGTGGTCCTGGGCAAACTGCTGGTTGGGTTGATCTACACCCTCTTGCTGGGCGCGGTCTTGCTGGCGATCAGCCGGATTCCGTTGGATGCCATGCCCCAGGTCATCTACTTCGGCCTGCTGGGGGCGCTGCTTTTTTTGCTCTGCGGCCTGTTGGTGGGCATTGTGAGCAAGACCGGCGGGGAGGTCAATACCTATGGGACCGTGATCTTCCTGCTGGCCCTGGTGTCGATCATTTTTGCCATGCCCGGCCTTGAACTGGCCCAGGGCTGGCTCGGCACACTCCTTCGGCTGCTCCCCTCCTTCTACGTGGTGGATGGCATGGGCCGGGCGCTGGAGGATACGACCACTCCGGAGAGCTTCCTGCTCAACAGCGGGGTCACCCTGGCGGTGTGCCTGGTGCTCTTTCTCCTCGCCACCTGGCTCCTGCGCCGCCAGCAACTCCAGACGGGGTAGCGCGTGGCGCGTGACGCGTGATGCGTGACGCGTGATGCGTGATGCGTGACGCGTGAAACGTGAAACGTGATGCGTGAAACGTGAAACGTGATGCGTGATGCGTGACGCGGGCTTGATCCCGTATCAGCCCCGGAGGGGCGACAGACGATAGCCCACGGCGTAAGCCGTGCGGAAAGGCCACCCACCAGACAAGCCCCGGAGGGGCGACAGAACGTCGTTGCCGGCGCAAAAGGCCCGGTATTATTCCCGAACCGCCCCTTTAAACAGGCGAAGGCACCCGCCGTGCCGTCCCGCGCACACGCGCAAAGAACCCCAGGAACAGCAGCACGCTGAGCAGCGAGAGCGGCAGGGTCATGTCCAGCCCACCCACCACGGGGGAGAAGGGCAGGCCCCGCCCATCCAGCCCGTAGAACACGACCATATTGATGTTGAGCAGCGCCGCCCCGACGGCCAGGTCGGGCAGCGCCGTCCGGTCGTAGTGCGCCAGCAGTCCTAGCAGCAGCACCGCCAGGAAGAGGTGATTTTCGTGGACCCCGGTGTTGAAAGTGAAATAGGCCAGGTAGCCCAGGGTGGCATAGCGCAGGAAGGTGGGGAAGGTTTTCGCCCCCCGGAAAAACTGGATCAGGATCGCGGCGAACAGCACCAGGAATAGCCCTTTGAGCGGCCACACGATCACCGGGTTCTCGGTCGTGATGATCGTGATCCGGCCCCCGTTCAGCGGGCCATAGGTGGTCGGGTCCAGGCTATGCAGCAGGGCGGTCACCACCCAGCCCAGGTTCAGCGCCGTGCCCGATAGATAGGTGCTGCGGGTCAGCGCATACCAGAAGGACAGCACGGCCCCCTCGCGGAACAGCAGGATCGTGCCGCCGACCAGTCCCAGCGTGACCACCCCGGCCCCCGCCAGCCGCCGCCAGGGGATCGCCCGCCACTCCGCCACCCGGCGAATGTCCAGCAGGGCGACCAGCAGGAACGGGGCGATGATGATCACCTGCCACTTGATCAGGCAGGCGAGGAGGAACAACCCGGTGGCCCACAAAGAGCGCCGCCGTTCCAGGGCCGCCAGCGCCAGCAGCAGGACCGGCGCGAACAGCACATCCACGTAGCCCAGCGCCGTGCTGTTGATCAGGAAGGCCCCTTGCAGCAGGGTGGTCAGGGGGAGGTTACGGGTGCTGGCATAGAAGACGCTGCTGGTCAGCAGCAGGCATAGCAGGATCAGCGCCTTGATCCCGGTGCCCCCGGTGACGTTCCGCGCTTCGGCCCCCTGCACCGTGGCGGCGATCAGCAGCACGCCCAGCGGGGGATAGTCGGCCCCGCTCTGGCTGTAGCCTTCGATCGGGCCGTGGCGCTCGATGATGTGGCTCCACGTCTGCAACGTCTTGACATCATCGGTGCCGGGCGCATTCAGCAAGAGCACGGAGCAGAGGGTGGTCAGTAGTAAACAGAGGATGGCGGTGGTGCGCGTTTTCATCAGGTCCCCGCAGGTTCTGGCCGCGTCAAGTCGTCTGCTCAGAAGAAACACGGGTGGGGTGCGAATCCTGAAATTCGCACCCCACCATAAAGACGATTCAATTGTCCGCAGGTTGTGCGGCCCGCCCTACACCACTGTGCTGAACGGCTGCACGCCCAGCACGCTGCGCAACACGTCGATGATCTCGCCCAGCGTGGCGTAGGCGTGGGCCGCCTCGATCAGCGCGGGCATGATATTGTCGCTGGGGTGGGCCGCCGTCTGGCGCACCCGCTCCAGGGCGGCAGCGTGGCGGTGGGGGTCGCGCTCGCGGCGGATGCGGGCCAGCCGGTCCATCTGGCGGCGCTCGCCTTCGGGGTCCATCGCCAGGATCGGGATCTCCAGCGGCTCGTCCATCACATACTTGTTCACCCCGACCATCGTCTTGGCCTTCGAGTCGATCTGCTGCTGGTACTCGTAGGAGGCGGTGGCGATTTCATCCTGGAAGAAGTTGGCCTTGATCGCCGGGATGACCCCGCCCAGCGCCTGGATGCGGTCGAAGTAGGCGTAGGCCTGCCGCTCCATCTCGTTGGTCAGTGCCTCGACAAAGTAGCTGCCACCCAGCGGGTCGGCGGTGTTGGTCACGCCGCTCTCTTCCGCGATGATCTGCTGCGTACGCAAGGCGATTCGCACGGCCTTGTCTGACGGCAGCGCCAGTGCCTCGTCCATCGAGTTGGTGTGGAGCGACTGGGTGCCGCCCAGCACCCCGGCCAGCCCCTGGAGCGTCGTGCGAACGATGTTGATCTCCGGCTGCTGCGCGGTCAGCGATTGCCCCGCCGTCTGCGTGTGGAAGCGCAGCCAGAGCGAGCGGTCGCTCTTCGCGCCATAACGGTCACGCAGTTCCCGCGCCCAGATGCGGCGGGCGGCGCGGTACTTGGCGATCTCCTCGAAGAAATCGCTGTGGGCGTTGAAGAAGAAGGAGAGCCGAGGGGCGAAATCATCAATATCCAGCCCGCGCCGCAGGCTCCACTCGACATACTCGAACCCGTCGGCCAGGGTGAAGGCCAGCTCCTGCGCCGCCGTGCTGCCCGCCTCGCGGATGTGATAGCCGCTGATGCTGACCGGGTTCCAGCGCGGCATCTCCCGCGCCCCGAACTCGATCGTATCCACTACCAGCCGCATCGATTGCTCCGGCGGATAGATGAACGTGTTCTGGGCGATGTATTCTTTCAGGATGTCGTTCTGGGTCGTCCCGCCCAGCAACTTGCGCGGGATGCCCTTGTTCTCTGCCGCCGCGATGTAGAACGCCCAGACCACCGGGGCCGGACCGTTGATCGTCATCGAGGTGGTCACCTGGTCGAGCGGGATGCCGTCGAACAGGATCTCCATGTCGGCCAGGCTGGACACGCCCACGCCGCACTTGCCGAACTCGCCGTAGCTCAACGGGTCGTCGCTGTCGCGGCCATAGAGGGTGGGGAAGTCGAACGCGGTGGACAGCCCCGTTTCACCGTGCTCCAACAGGTAGCGGAAGCGGGCGTTGGTCTCTTCGGCGCTGCCGAACCCGGCGAACAGGCGCATCGTCCAGTAGCGGCTGCGGTACATCGTCGGGTGGACCCCGCGGGTGAACGGGTACTCGCCGGGGAAGCCCAGGTCGCGCTCATACTGGAAGTCGGGCAGATCGGCGGGCGTATAGAGCGGGTTGATCGGCACGCCGCTGATCGTGGTGAACTCCTGATCGCGCTCCGCCGCCTTCGCCACCGACTTCGCATAGGTCGTCTCCTGCCAGCGGCGCGCCTCTTCGGCCAGCCGGGCAATCCCGTCACCGGTGCCGTTCGTGTGTTCAGCCATGTTGGGAACTCCTTTACTCCATTGTTGCTACACGCAGTTCCGACAGAATCGCCTCAATCTCTTCGGGTGAATGATTATGGCGGGCCAGCACCTCGGCTGCGTTGTTCAAGACTTGATTGTAAAAAAGCCGGGACAAGTCGTCACGCAAACCCTGCCCGATGTAGAACTTGATCAGTGCCTGGTAACTCGACATCTCGCGCTGCTCCGCCACTTTTTTCAACGAGGCGATAACATCAATCGGTATCTTGATCGTCACATCCTCCGAAGGGCGCGGGCGCAAGTGCACTTCCTGTTCGGATTCAACTGCTTTCATACGCTTTCCTTTCCTGCTCAGTATCAAGTTTAGCTTTCGCTGTCCCGCGTGACCCCAAGTATTTCAAGAAAATCTTCCCCTGCTTCACGTACATCAGGGTCCGCATGTGCAACTGCCCGATGCGCCAGTCTCAGGGTTAATTCTCGATCCAATTCGTTATACAACTCTAATAGCCGTCTGTAGTCATCCCAAATGTAGGGATCATCGCTGCTCAGGAATGGCTCGGCTACCGCTTCTATATGGGCTAACACCCAGTCTCGTGGCAACGACTTGATAATTTCGCGCATCACGCCCGCATAACCATGACTCCGCGAGAGCGCTAGCCACTCGCTGAAAAGCTCTTGAAGCTCCGCAGGCTTCATCCAATGGGCTATATAGATAGCTGCTGCTTGCTGGTTGCTACTTCTGCTTTTTAGAGCTTCGCGCACCAGCGCAACCCTGTCCACGCCTTCTGCCAAGAACTCGCGCGATGCAGTAGCTTGCGCTATATAGCTCTCAATGAAGCGCTGCCAGATGGCTTGATCGCGGTTGGTAGGTGGCTGGTTCATCCCCTACGCCGATCCCTCTTCCAACCCTTCCAGCAGCAAGATCGTCGGGGTGCCGACCACGCCCATTTGCTTGAAGGCATTCTTGAGGAAGTCCGAATCGAGGTAGGCTTGTGCCTGGTCGGCCCGCTCAAACTGGTCCATCACGATCAGGTGCGTGCGCTCCTGCGCCACCTGGAAGATGCGATGGCGCTTCCAGCCATAGCGGCGCTTCACCTCGGCGCTGGCGTCGTAGACCTGCTTCCAGGCGTTATAATCGTTCACTTTATGTTCGATGAATGTCCAGGCCATAACCGATCCTCCTCAATAAGCGTGCCTGCTCAACGGGCAAGCACGAGGATACCTTCTTTTTCCAGCAACTCCACCTCTAGCGGCAATACGGAGTCCGCGATCTCCTCCAATTCATCCAGATCGCGCGCTCCTTCAATGCGCACCCAGGCACTAACCCCGTCCGGCGGATCGTAGACGATTTCTGTAGTGATATGCGAATAGCGGTCGTGTAATGCTGCGGCAATTTGGTTAGCAATCTCTTCGACACGCTGCTGCCGATTCAGGGATCTCACACTCATCCCAAATGCTCCTTTACTGCTTGCACAAAGACCTGCGCAAAAGCAAGACACCGTTCGGCATCGCGGACTCGGATGCGGTCTAAATCATAGTCCGCATCGGATCGGCTCCTGAGCAACTTCGTCCAGGACTTAGCGAAATCCGTTTGTCCTGTCAGGACGATTGCACGTAACCAGAGTAGATTACGGGTTTGTTCAATTAGCCGGGTCGCAACCGTTTCATGCTGCCACTTCGGGTTCCACCCGGCTTTGCGCGCCAGCAAGAGATGAATCGCCGCATACCGCGCCGCATAATAGGATCGCGACACTGCCGACTCGCTGTACCCGGCATCCAGCAGTATTTGTGCCGACGCTACATACTGGTCGGCTTTCTCCAGCCAGGTTGTTGCCATCGGCTACGCATCCCGCGCCTGAAGCAGTTGGGCGGCGATGACCATGCGCTGCACCTGGCTGGTGCCCTCGTAGATTTCGGTGATCTTGGCGTCGCGGAACAGGCGCTCGACCGGGTATTCCTTGACGTAGCCGTAGCCGCCGTGGATCTGCACCGCGTCGTGGGCGCAGCGCATCGCCAGTTCGGTGCAGAACAGCTTCGCCATGCTCGCTTCGCGGGTCACCCGCTCCTGCCGGTCCTTCAGCGTGGCGGCGCGGTAGAGGAGCATCTGTCCCGCCGCGATGCCGGTCGCCATGTCGGCCAGCATGAACTGGATCGCCTGGAAGTTGGCGATGGGCTGGCCGAACTGTTCGCGCTGGAGGGCGTAGCTGGTGGCCGCTTCGCACGAGGCTTCCGCGATGCCTAGCCCTTGCGCGCCGATGCCGATCCGCCCGCCGTCGAGCAACGACATCGCAATTTTGAAGCCCACGCCCTCTTCGTTCAGGCGGTAGCGAGCGGGCACCTCGGCGTTTTCGAAAATGATCTGGTTGGTGGTGCTGGCGCGGATGCCCATCTTGTCTTCCCGTCGCCCGACGATCAGCCCCGGTGTATCGGCGGGCACGGCGAAGGCGCTGATCCCCCGCGACGGCTTGACCGTCTTGTCGGTCACGGCAAAGAGGATGAACACACCCGCATCTTCGCCGCTGGTGATCCACGTCTTGGTGCCGTTGACGATATACACGTCACCCTCACGCCGGGCGCTGGTGCGCATACTGGCCGGATCGGACCCGGCCTGGGCTTCGCTCAGCGCATAGGCCCCCAGCCATTCACCGCTGGCGACGCGGGGCAACATTTCGCGCCGCTGCTCCTCGTTGCCCCAGCGCAGGATGCCCAGTCCGGCCAGCGAATTATGGACCGAGACGACCGTGCCCATTGCGGGCATCACCTTGTTCAACTCCTCCAGCATAAGGATGTAGCTGAGCGTATCCAGCCCCGCGCCGCCGTATTCTTCGGGGATGAGCATCCCGGCGAAGCCCAGCGCGGCCATGCGGGTAAACGTCGCCCGGTCGAAATGCTCGTGGGCATCCCAGTCCTGGGCATGGGGGGCTAGCTCGCGGGCGGCAAAGTCGCGGGCGAGCTGGCGAATCATCTCCTGCTCTTCGGTGAGATCGAGATCCATCTGGGTACCCCTCTATTGACGAGTTAGTATACCTTAGTTATAATCGATGGTATGAATAATAGCTAGA
This sequence comes from Chloroflexia bacterium, assembly GCA_038252265.1. Classification (GTDB taxonomy): domain Bacteria; phylum Chloroflexota; class Chloroflexia; order QHBQ01; family JAICKM01; genus JBBSAN01. Next base: position 3,241 of record JBBSAN010000094.1, on the reverse strand, counting down.
AAGGAGAATACCAATGGCCTATTCTAAGATTGCTTTAAGCCTGCCGGGAGACACACTATCCTGGGTAGACGAGGCGGCGGCCCGCCAACAGGTATCCCGCAGCCACTTCATTCGTGCTATGCTCGACGCCCAACGCGCTCAGGAAGAACACGAGCAAATTGTCGCAGAATGGAAAGCAATTTATGACGAGATAGCGGAAGATGAGATTACGATGAGCAACGCCTGGCTTGTCAATTCTGCTGCGCCAGCGTTAGAGCCATATGATTGGGCACCGGAGGAAAAAGATGCCTTCTCCGCAGCGCGGTGAAATTTACGCCGTTGCATTCCGAGCCATCGCTGGTTCCGAAATCGAAGGCTGGTATCCAGCCCTGATTATTCAAAACGACATTGGTAATCGGGTTAGTTCCGTAACGATTGTAGCAGCTATTACGTCGAAAATGAGTGGGGTTCACCTACCCACTAACGTATTGGTACAACCTGTGGACAGCGGGCTGCCTCGTCCCTCACTCGTCCAATGCGGCCATATTTATACAATAGACAAAAGCCGCATTGGTAATCACATCGGCCTACTATCCGATGACTTGCTTAAAGCCGTAGATCAGGCTCTCGCCGTCAGCCTGGGGTTGGTGCCCACGCCGCCGCCGCGCCGCCCGGCGCGCTAACTTGCCAGTGCGGCGGCGACCAACGCCAGCATCGCCGCGGCCACCGCCTCCGGCTCTACCAGCATATGAAAGTGCCCGGCATCGAGATGGCGGAAAGGCCAACCTGCGGCCTGCGCCTGGCGGGCCGGTTCGTTATAAGCCGCGCTGAATTGCAGGTAGGCGCAGGGCGTGGCGGGCCAGCCTGCGGGCACCGGGATCGGCTCGGTGAAGAACGGCAGGTTGCGTGGGTGTAGTTCGTCCAACAGCGCCCGCCGTCGCCCGGCGTCAGGGATGATCTCGGCCAGGTCGGCGTCGGTCCAATTGGGAAACGTTTCCCCATCGAGCAACGCCTGGCGGAACCCGGCGGCCCAGTCCGGCGATTCCACCTCCATCAGCTCGAGGCGGCTCGCCTCGTCTACGGGGCTTCCGGCGTCCACGAACAGATAGGCCGCCGCTGGCTGGGTCAGATGCTCCCCGATCGCCGGGAGTAATGGCCCGGCTCCGCTATGTCCGGCCAGGATGACCGGGCGGGTCGGGTCCACCGCGCCCAGCGCCCGCGCCACCGACTCGGCGTGCTGCTGCCAGTAGGGTGGGGATGGGGCGGCATTGTCCCACAAGGCGGGTACCACAACCTCCCACCCTTGGTCGCGCAGGGCCACGGCGACGGGTTCCCAGGTGGTGGGGCCGACCAACGGGCTATGGATCAGCACGAACAGCGGATGGACAGCGGTCATAGACGTGGTAGGCGCGGCCTGGCGTACTTAGCCGCGGTTGGCGACGTTGCTCACGGCCTCTTTGAGCAATTGGCGGGCGATGACCAGCCGCTGGATCTCACTGGTGCCTTCCCCGATGGTGGTCAGGCGCACGTCGCGGTACATTCGCTCGACCTGGCCCTCGACGACGTAGCCGACGCCCCCGTGGATCTGGATCGCCTGGTAGGCGCACATCTCGCCCACTTCCGAGGCGAACAGCTTCGCCATCGCGGCCTCTTTGCCGAAGGGGCGATGGTGGTCTTTGAGCGTGGCGGCCTTGTAGACCAGCAGCCGGGCGGCTTCCAGTTGCGTCGCCATGTCGGCCAGCTTGAACTGGATCGCCTGGAAGTTGCCGATCGACTGGCCGAACTGCTCCCGCGTCTGCGCGTACTGGAGTGCGGCGTCCAGGGCGGCCTGGCCCAGGCCCAAGGCCATCGCGCCGATGCTGATCCGCCCGCCATCGAGGATTTCGAGGAACTGCTTGAAGCCCGCGCCCTCGCGGCCCAGGACGTTCTCGGTGGGGATGCGGGCGTTCTCGAAGAAGACCGGCGAGGTGACCGAGGAGCGCAGCCCCATCTTCTCCTCATCCTTGCCGAACGACACGCCGGGCGTGCCCGCCGGGACAATAAAGCTGCTGATCTGCCGCTGCTTGGGGTCGTTGCTGGTGCGGGCGGTGATGACCATGACCCCGGCGATACGCCCGCTGGTCATATAGAGCTTGGAGCCGTTGATCACCCACTCGTCGCCGTCATGGATGGCGACAGTCTTGGTGCCACCCGCGTCCGACCCGGCGGTGGCCTCGGTCAGCCCGAACGCACCCAGGAACTCGCCCTGGGCCAGGGGCACCAGCCAGCGCCGCTTCTGCTCTTCGGTGCCAAACAGGTAAAACGGGGACGCGCCCAGCGAGGTATGCGCCGCCAGGGTCAGCCCCAGCGAGCCGTCGCCCCGGCTGATCTCTTCCACGGCGATGGCATAGGAGAGGGTGTCGCCGCCTGCCCCGCCGTACTGCTCGGAAAAGGGCACGCCGAGCAGCCCCAGCCCGGCCATTTTGGTAATAATGTCGTCAGGGAATTCGTGCGTTCGGTCCCGTTCGATCGCGCCGGGCATGATCTCTTTTTCGGTAAAGTCTCGCACAGTAGCGCGGAACAGCCGGTGTTCTTCAGACAGATCGAAATCCACGGATACAGCCTCCTTTGGCCGCCACCATCGGGCGCGCCATTGTGCCCGAATCGGGTGTTACTCACGGGTTGGATGGGATTGTTAATCGTTTCTTCGCGGGCCTACAGCGCCCTATAGCCCCCAATTATACCACGGAGTCCGCTCGCCTGTCTAACATTGTTGAGCCTGGTAAGGACTGTCTCAACTTGTAGGATATGGCGCTGCCCATTGATGGTCGGGTCGCCCCAGGTGTCGCGGACTCCCCACCATCAATGGGCAGCGCCATATCCTACAATAGCGATCAGGGCTGTCCCAAATAACGTAACGAAGCCGCCCCCGGATGGAGGCGGCTTCGGGTGGCGGCGACCCACCCGCCTCGGTTGAGGCAGGTGGCTCACCCGGTACAATCTGTGTCAATCGTTAGCGCCGCGCGGGGGTGGCGCAGTTGGGGAAGAAGGCGGAGGCCGCGATCTTCGCCATCTGGCCGCGCGTCGCATTGTTGTTCGGGCGGAAGTACGGGCGGTTGCCCGGCGACACGCATGGCTCAAACGGGCCACCGCAGGGATAGCCGCTGATGATCCCCCGGCTTGCCATCCGCTCGATGTAGAGATAGAAGGTGCTGCCCGACGGCACATCCTCAAAGGTCTGGGTGGTGGGCGTTTCGGTCCACCCCGCCGCGCCGCTGGTGAT
>JBBSAN010000093.1:0-13561 GCA_038252265.1 Chloroflexia bacterium | reverse complement strand
CCACACGCAACTCGCAACTCGCTGCTCGCTGCTCGTCACGGGCCGCCATAAGCGATGGTGACGATCTTAGAAACCTGGCCGCGCGTGGCGTTGGCCCCAGGCCGGAAGTAAGGCCGGTTGCCGGGAGCCACACAAGGTTCGTTCGGGTTCGTCCCGCAGGAGTAGCCGACGACGATCCCTTGCGCGACCACTGCTTCGACATACGAGAAGAAGGTGCTGCCCGGCGGCACGTCCTCGAACGTGGCCGTCGTGGGCGTGGGCAAGGGATAACTCCGCGCCAGGGCGACGACTTTGCTGATCTGGCCCCGCGTCACCGGGTTGTTCGGGCGGAAGTAGGGCAGATTAGCCGGATGCACACACGGCTCGAACGGCCCGCCGCAGGGATAGCCGCCGATGATGCCGTGGCTGTAGCCCGTCTCGACGTAGTCGAAGAAGGTGCTGCCCGGCGGCACATCCATGAAGTGGGGGGGGTTTCCGCTGGAGGGGGTGATGATCGGCCAGGCGGCGGCGTTGGTCACCATCTTGAGTAGTTGCCCCCGCGTCACATCGTTGCTGGGGCGGAAGTAGGGAGCGTTGCCCGGCGGCTGGCACGGTTCGCCCAGGCCCCCGCAGGGATAGCCCTGGATGTAGCCCCGGCAAGCCATCCACTGCACGTAGGGATAGAAGGTGTTGCTCGGCGGCACATCAACGAACAGGGGGGTGTCGGTGGCGCGATAGATTAGACTCTGGCCGTAGCTGTCACGTCCTACCGCCCACACATCGTTTGCGGATAAAGCAGCCACACCAGAGAACCCCATAGTGATGTTAGGAACTCGGGTCCAGGCAGTCCCATCCCAATGCTGGATGCCGGGGAAAGGATCGCCTACCGCCCATATATCACGGGCCGTTCGCGCTGTAATATTTCTCAAGGGGCCGATGTCAGCGTTTGAAACAACATTCCATTGACTACCATCCCAATGCTCAACTAATGAGTTGAGTGTCGCAGGGGCACCAACTGCCCATACATCCGTAGAAGTAATTGCCGCGACTCCATTCAAGATACCGGACGTAGGAACTAGCGGGCTGAGTTCGCTCCACTGGCTGCCGTTCCAATGCACAGCAAAAGGTAGCGACTTCGTTTGTGTAAACGAGAAGCCCACCGCCCATATATCATTCGTTGCTATCGCTGAGATCCCACTCAAGGATGCGCCCAAGCTGGAGCCAGAAATCGGAACATTCACGGTGCTCCAGACCTGCCCATTCCAGTGCAGCGCCAGCGGACGACTACTGGCCGCATAGTCGCCTACAGCCCAGATATCGTTGGCTGAAATCGCTGCGACACCACGGAGAATACCCCCAATGGGGCTATTTGGGCCGAGTACAACAGACCACTGCACTCCATCCCAATGCTCAGTCAGTGCGTAGCTCAGGCCATTATTGTAAAAGCCCACAGCCCATACATCGTTAGACGCCAACGCTACAACTGCCCGTAAATTACCATACGATCCTGTTATAGGCGTGGGGAGGGCGGCGACCGTCCAGACCTGCCCATCCCAATGGAGCGCGCCCTGATCCCCGACCGCCCAGGCTTCGTTGGCGGATACAACCGCCACTGAATAAAGATCACTGACATTCGGGCTAGCCACCTGCCGCCAGGCGGGAGCACAGCCCGGCAGCACGGTCTGGGTCGGCGTGGCGGTTGGCGTCGCCGTCACCGTCGCCGGAGCCGTTGCGGTCGCGGTGGCCGAAGGGCTGGGCGGCGTGGTCGCCGTGGGGGGGGTGCCGGTTGGCGTGTTGGTCGGTGTGCTGCTTGGCCCCACCGTGCGGGTGGCGGAGGGCGTACCTGGCGTGCCCGTCGGCGTGGGGGTGCCGCCCGCGCTGTGGTTCAGCAGCCCTTTCGTTACGAGGATATCCTGGTCGCCGCTGCGCGTGTCGTTCCAGGCCACGTAGACGCTATCGAGGGCGGTGTCCAGCCCCCAGTAGTCGCCCGCCGCGTTGCCGCTCCCCGGCGGGAAGGCTACGTTGAGGTCTTGCGACACGGTGCTGACCCGCGTGTCAGGGTCCCAGGTGGCCCCACCATCAGTGCTAGACGAATACCAGCTATCGAATAAATGGTTGGTGGCATCCAGCCGTCGATCCAGCCAGAACGCATGGAGCGTGCTATCCGCCCCCACCGTGATCATCGGCGTGATATGGTCGCGTACCACACCGGTAGGGTCGTGGCTCAGGCGCGTCACCGCGCCCCAGCTGGTCCCCCCGTCGGTGCTCTTCACATAGACCACGTCGGTGCCGTTCGTGGCGAAGTTGCGTTTGTCGGTCCAGGCCACGTATAGCGCTCCGGTGTTGGGGTCCACCGCCGCGCTGAGGATGGCGAAAAAGCGGAAGGAATCGCCGGGCCGGATCGGGCTGGCCGGTTGCTCGGCGGTGGTGACGGTGGTCGCGGGAGACCAGGTGGTGCCGCCGTTGGTGGATTTGGTCAGTTGGATCGTGCCGGTGCGGGTCGCGCCCCAGTTCAGCATCATGAAGTTATAGATCGTGCCGTCGCTACCCACCACCGGATAGGTGTACTCGGTGCCGCCCTGCCCGATCGTCTGCCGAGTGGACCAGGAGACACCGCCATCGGTCGAGTGCTGCTCCACCACATAGGCTGCGCTGGGGGCATACATCATATACATCCGGTGGTAGTAGGGGCTGGCCGGGTTATTATCAATGGCGAACCAGTCTTTGTCGTCCAGCGTGTTTTCGGGGAAATAGACCGGCACCGAGGGGCTGCGCCAGGTCGCGCCATCGTCATCGGTCCAGGTGATGAAAATGCCGCCCAGGTTTTGCGAGTCGTTGGTCGCCAGGGCGGCCACGTAGATCCGCCCATCGTCGCGGGCCATCACCACCGCGTCACTCTGGATGTTCAGCGTCGGCGGGATGCCGGGGATCTGCAACTGCCGCCCGACCGGCCAGGTCGTCCCGCCATCGGTGGACACGTCAATCCAGACATGTTTGACGTTGCCTTCGCGGTAATCCTTCGCGGCCACCACGACGGTGTTGGTATGGACCCGGCTCACCGCCAGACCCGGCTCGTGCTGCCCGAAGGTGGAGGTGATCGGGTCGCTGTTGGCCCGCACGTTGGCCCCGAACACTGGCGTCGGCAGGGCCGGACCGGAAAGGGCCTGTGCCCCGGCGCTTAACCCCGCGCCCACCAGCAGTAAGCCAAACAGCAAGAAGAGAGACAACGCCAGGAATAGCCGGATCTGTTTCATCGCACGCTCCTTGTGAGGGCCTGAGGGTGGGGGTTGGGAGTTAGATACCGGGCGACCCGCGAGGTTAGCCGTAAGCGAGAACAGGGGCACAGCCCTCTGTGCCCCCGTCTATCATCCTTAATTTACACAACGCACAACCAATGGCGGATCTTACGAGTGCTGAGTGCTGAGTGGTTTATCGTCCGTAGTCACGCATCACGTTTCACTGACCACCGACCACTGATCACCGACCACTGACCACTGACCACTGACCATTCCGTCTCATGTCACCCGCTCGATATACTCCCCGTTCTCCGGGTTGATTGCGATGCGGTCGCCTTGCTTGATGAAGGCAGGGGCGGCCACCGTCGCGCCATTGTCCAGCGTGACCTGCTTGAGCACGCCGGATACGGTGGAACCTTTCGCCACGTCCTCGGCGGTATCGACCGTCAGCACCACCCGCTTGGGGGCGCGGATGCCCAGCACTTCGCTCTCGTGCATCACCAACTGGTAGACATCGCCTTCGACGAGGAACTGCGCCGGGGTGCCCAGCACATCGGCGACGACGCTGACCTGATCGTGCGTCTCCTGGTTCATGAAATTGAACTCAGACCCGTCGTTATAGAGATACTGCATTTCATGGGTGTAAACCGGGTAATCGTCCAGCGACTCGTTCTGCTTGAACGTCACGTCTATCACCCGCCCGCTTCGCAGGTTCTTGAGCGTGGTGCGATAAAACGACCCCCCCTTGCCGGGGTTCACAAACTGTACTTCCGTCATCTGATGCGGTTGCCCATTATAGATCACCGTCAGGCCTCGGCGGAAATCCGATGCCGAAATGGTCGCCATCCTTTAAGCCTCCTCATGTGCTGCTTGGGAGCCGAACAACTCGCGGCCCGGCATCCAACACGTATCATGGATCGACGGCACATCGGCAAAGAGCATGACCAGCCGGTCGACGCCCACCGCAATCCCCCCGGTCGGGGGCATTCCTGCCGCCAATGCCGCCAGAAAATCGTGGTCCACGGCAAACGCCTTCTTGCCCATCGCCGCCCGTTGCGCCCGGTCGGCCTGCAGCCGGGCCGCTTGCTCGGCGGCATCGGTCAACTCGGAAAAGGCGTTGCCCAGTTCCACACTCGCGATATAAAACTCGAACCGCTCCGCCGTCTGCGGGTCGTCGGGCCGGGTGCGCGACAACCCGGCCCAGGCCACCGGGTAATCATACAGGATCGTGGGGTGGCCCGCGCCCAGGAGGGGCTCCACTTCGTTGGCGAAGAGCTGCCCCAGCATTTCGTCCCAGGTGGTGCCCGGCGGCACCGCATAGCCTTTCGCCGTCGCGACAGTCGCCAGCGCCTCCCAGGTGCCCACCGCGCCCAGGTCCACCCCGGCATAGCGTTGCAACGCCTCGCGCACGGTGATCCGCTCCCAGGGCGGCGTTAGATCAACTTCCATGCCCTGATAATGGAGGATCGGCGGCTGGGCCGGGTCCGCGTCGGGATCGCGGGTGGCGCGATAGATCGCCAGCAGCAAATTCTCGCAATCCCGCATGATGTCGGTGTAGTCGGCTTGCGCCCGGTACCACTCCAGCATGGTGAACTCGGGGTTGCGCCGAGGCCCCGTATCCTCGCCGTTGCGAAACGCCTTGCAGATCTGGTAGATGCGCGGCAGCCCCGCCACCAGCAGCCGCTTCATCGCGTATTCGGGCGAGTTGGTCAGGAACGCCCGGTGCGCCTGCCCCCAGGCATCCGTGAACTCGGTCTCGAACACCTCCAGGTACGGCTCCATGCTCGGCACCGGCACCAGCAGCGGCGTCTCCACCTCATGAAATCCCTGCCCGGCGAAAAACGCCCGGATCGCCTGGATCACCCGCTCGCGCATCAAGTAGCGCGCCAGCAAGGCGGGTTGGTCATGGATTCGTTGCCAGGTCGGTTTCATAGACTCGTGATGCGTGATGCGTGATGCGTGATGCGTGAGTGAAGTTCTGATCCCTGACCCCTGACCCCTGTTCCCTCGTCACGTTTCACGCATCACGCATCACGCATCACGCCCAATGTCCCGGTACGTATGCACCTCGCCCGTATAGGACGCAATCTGCCAGGTATCGCCGGTGCGCCCGACGATGTAGTTGGGGCCGAGCGGCACCTTGCCCGCGCCGCCGGGTATGTCGAGTACGTAAGTCGGTAGGCACAGGCCGGAGATGTGCCCGCGCAGCGCCCGCATCAGTTCCAGCCCACGATCAATGGTCGTGCGGAAGTTGCCCACGCCCAGGGTCATGTCGCAGTGGTGCAGATAGTACGGCTTCACCCCCGCCCCATAGACCAGCCCGCGATAGAGCGCGGTCAGTGTCGGCACGTCATCATTGATTCCGCGCAAGAGCACGTTCTGGTTCAGCACCTGTGCCCCGGCCCGGTGGAGCAGGCGACAGGCCCGGATCGCCGCGGGGGTCAGTTCACGCGGGTGGTTGAAGTGGGTCACAATCCACAGCGTTTTGTCGATATCCAGCGCCGCCTGGAGGTCGGGCGTGACCCGCATCGGCAGCGTCACCGGCACGCGGGTATGGATGCGGATGCCCTCGACATGAGGGATCGCCGCGATCCGCCGCAGCAGGCCCTGCAACTTGTCGTCGCCCAGCACCAGCGGGTCACCCCCGGTCAGGATGACTTCATGGATCGCCGGGTGCGACTCGATGTAGGCCAACGCCGGGGCCAGGTCGTCGTGCGGCCAGCCCGCCTCCGCCTCGTTCAGCCGCTCCTTGCGAAAGCAAAAGCGGCAGTACATCGAACAGAGATAGGTCGGATAGATCAAGACCCGGTCAGGATAGCGGTGGGTCAGCCGGGGCACCGGCATCCAGCGCTGATCCCCGATCGGATCGTGGCGCTCCTCCGGGGCGGTCACCAGTTCGCCCGGCGCGGCCAGCGCCTGGAGCCGGATCGGGTCGTGCGGATCGTCCCAGTTGATCAGGTGCAAATAATACGGGGGAATCGCCATCTTATAGGTAGCCAGCACTGCTTCGATCTCCGGCCCGCCCGCCCCCGGTCCTACCTCGCGGCGCAAATCCTCTGCGGTGCGCACACTGTGGCGCAGCTCATCCTGCCATTGCGACATGCGCTTATTATACCACAGGCCCCCAAGGCGCTCCACCACAGGCGATAGGGCTGTTGCAAAGTCCGGCTCTGTCATCCAGGGACAGCGCTATAGCCTACAAGCAGCACGGGGGGTGATCGGTGCAGCGCTGAGTTGTTTAATCCGCGTCGTAATCCGTTGACAGCGCTTGACAGGTATCCGGCATCGTGCTATAATCCTTGGAGATACATTGTATCAATAACAACAACGGAGCAGATGTGAGTACCCTCAATTCTATCGCGCGGCAGCCCTCGCCTCTCCATAGCCCCGACGCGCCTGCGGTGCGGCTGGCCGGGGTGACGGTAGGGTATGATGCCGCGCCGGTGCTGGCCGGGACCGACCTGGAGATCGGCTGGGGCCAGTTCGTCGGCGTCATCGGGCCGAACGGCGCGGGCAAGTCCACCCTGATGAAAACGATCCTGGGCACCCTGCGCGCACAGGCCGGGCGGGTGGAAGTAGGCGGCTGGCCCACCGCCTGCCGCGAGGCCCGCAACTTGATCGGCTATGTGCCGCAGCGCGAGGCGGTCAACTGGGATTTCCCGGTCACCGTGGCCGATGTGGTGCTGATGGGCCGCACGGCGCGGCTGGGTATGTTGCGCTTTCCCGGTGCCCGCGACCGCGCCCTGGTGGCCGATGCTCTGGCCCAGGTGGCTATGCAGGACTATGCATCCAGGCAGATCAGCCAGCTATCGGGTGGGCAGCAACAGCGCGTTTTCCTGGCCCGCGCTCTGGCCCAGGAGGGGCGGCTGCTCCTGCTGGACGAGCCGCTCAACGGGGTGGACGCGAGCACCCAGGAGACGATTGGCACACTATTGCGGCGGCTGCGCGATGCCGGGCGCACGGTCTTGATGGCGACCCACGATCTGGAACTGGCCGCCGAGTGGTGCGACCAACTGATCATGGTCAATCACGCGATCATCGCGGTTGGCCCGCCCGCCGTAGCCTTGCGCCCCGACGTGCTGCGCCGCACCTATGGCGGCCATGTGCTGGTGGTGCCCGACCTGGCCGCTGCCAGCGGGCAGACGATGGTTTCTGACGATCACGGCCACCCCGGTGGTCGCCCGCCGCCCGGCCCCACCGGGCAGGTCTTGAGGTAAACGCGGTGCCTGATCTCCTCGGTCTGTTATTCGACCCGCTCCAGGCTCCGTTCATGCAGCGGGCCTTGCTCGAAGTGGTGCTGATGGGGTTGACCTGCGGCCTGATCGGCACCTATGTGGTGCTGCGCGGCATGGCCTTCCTGGGCGACGCCATCTCGCACGCTATCTTCCCTGGCATCGTCATCGCCTACCTGCTCCAGATCAGTTTTTTCGCGGGCGCGCTGATCTTCGGGGTGTTCACGGCCCTGCTCATCGGCGGCGTGGCCCGCAACCGGCGCGTGTCGGAGGATACCGCCATCGGCGTGCTGTTCGTCGGCATGTTCGCCCTGGGCATTGTGCTGATCAGCACCGTCCGCGACTATACCAGCAACCTGACCCAGTTTCTGTTCGGCAACGTGCTGGGGGTTTTGCCCGAAGATGTGTGGGCCAGTCTCGTCATTGGCCTGCTGGTGCTGGCAGCGCTGGTGCTGTTCCACAAAGAACTGCTGCTGGTCGCTTTTGACGAGGAGATGGCCGAGGCGATGGGTCTGCCGGTCTGGGTGATCAACCTGGGGCTGCTGATCCTGATCGCCCTGACCATCGTTGTCTCCTTGCGGGCGGTGGGCAATATCCTGGTGTTGGCGATGCTGGTCACCCCGGCAGCGGCGGCGCGGCTGTGGACCGAGCGGCTGCTGGTGATGATGGGGTTGGCCTCGCTGTTCGGGGCGCTGGCCGGGTTCACCGGCCTGTTGATCAGCTACTATACCGATCTGGCGGCAGGGGGCACGATTGTGCTGGTGGTGACCGGCTGGTTCCTCCTCTCCTTGCTGATCGCCCCGCGCCACGGCTACCTGCGCCGCCTGCTGCGCCCGGTGGCTGGATCCGCAGGCGGCACCGCGTTGGCTGCGGCCCCCGCCCCCGATGCCCAACAGCAATAAGAAGGATGAAGTAAAAAGTAAGAATTAGGAATGTAGACGGATGTACACGACCCGACTGCCGCAACCCCGGCGCTTCTCCTCATTTTAATTCTTACTTCTTAATTCATCCTTGATAAAGGAGGCACCCGCTGTGCCCGATGTAGACACGATTTTAGAACGGCTCGACCGCGAAGGTTACCGGCTGACCGGCCCGCGCCGCACGGTGCTGGAAGAGGTGGTGCGCCGCGAGGTGCCGTTCACCTCGGCGGAGCTATTGACCACCCTCCAGCAGCACGCGCCGACCATTGGCCGGGCGACGGTTTTCCGCACGCTCGATCTGCTGGCCCGGCTGGGGGTAGTGCAGCGCATCCATGAGGACGCCGAAGGCGGGCGCTGCCATGCCTACCTGGCCTGCGACGCCGGGCATCACCACCACCTGATCTGCCAGGGGTGCGGAGCCGTGGCCGATTTTGCCGATGCCGCCGCCCTGGAAACCTTGCTGCGCGAAGTGGCGCAGCAGACCGCCTATCGCATCGAGGGCCACCGGCTGGAACTGGTGGGCCGCTGCCCCACCTGCCAGGCCAGCACGGACGTGGCCTGACCGGGCATTCCGCTTTCGATTGTGGTGGGGCAGTTTTTGCCCAATGATGATACTTGGTATCATCATTTGATATGGACTCGTGTGGGATACGGCTCCGTGGGCGTGAGCGCAAGCCCCGGTCCAGCCCCGGAGGGGCGGCAGAGAGTAGCCCACGGTGCAACCGTGGGGACCGCCGTCCTCCACCGTAAGCCCCGGAGGGGCGACAGAAATACCAGGGCTGGCATCCCTCTGTCGCCCCTCCGGGGCTAAAGAACAGAGGTGTACCGAACCCACAGTGTGAACTGTGGGCTACCATCTGTCGCCCCTCCGGGGCTGCCATACGCGCTTATGGAACCCCTCCGGGGCTAAAAACAGAAGCGTATCGAACCCACGGTGCAACCGTGGGCTACTCTCTGCCGCCCCTCCGGGGCTGAGGTTTGCGCCTGTGGCACCATATTTTACAGTGTGCGGATCATCGGGGAGTAGGGGAAGGATGTCATGCGAAGAAGTACAGGGATAACGCGGATCGGGCGCTGGATCGTCCTTATGGTGCTGATGCTGGCATTGTCCGCCTGTAGCGCCAACGACCCAACGGCGTCGGCCCCCGGCACCGGGGCCGCGCGGCTGAATGTGGTGGTGACGACGACGCAGATCCGCTCGATGACCGAGGCGGTGGCGGGCGACCGGGCGGCGGTACGCTCGATCCTGCCGCCAGGGGCCGACGCGCACGAGTTTGAAGCCCGGCCCAGCGATGTGCGGGCGGTGGGGGCGGCGGCGCTGCTGCTCAAAAACGGCGTCGGCCTGGATGATTGGCTGGACAAGCTGCTGACCAGCGCGGGCGGGCAGCATCCCCTGAAGACGGTGTCGGAGGGCGTGTCGATCCGCCAGGGCAATGCTCAGGAGTCGGGGGGCGACCCGCACATCTGGTTCAACGTGCAGAACGCCATGACCATGACCCGCAACATCCGCGACGCGCTGATCGAGGTGGATGCCGCTCACGCTCCCACCTATCGGACCAACGCCGATGCCTACCTGGCTCGTCTGTCTAATCTGGACACCTACATCACGGATCAGATCGCCACGGTGCCGCCTGCCGGGCGCAAGATCGTGACGAACCACGACGCGTTCGGCTACTACATCGAACGGTACGGGCTGACCTTTGTCGGCTCGATCATCCCCTCGCTGTCGAGCGAGGCCCAGCCCTCGGCGCAGGATGTGGCCGTGCTGATCCAGAAGATCAAGGCGGAACACGTTAAGGCGATTTTTCTCGAAAGCTCGATCAACCCGCAACTGGCGCAGCAGGTCGGCACTGAAGCAGGAGTCGCGGTGGTGGACACCCTCTACGGCGACGCATTGGGCGCGGCGGGGACACCAGGAGCCACCTACGAGGGGATGATGCGTTATAACACCGATACCATCGTCAACGCGCTGAAGTAACCCAGGTACACCCCGGAGGCCCGGAGGGCACGGAGATCTCTGTGTCTCCGTGGTGCAAAACAGCAACGACGGTTGACATATAACATGGTAGATGGTACACTAGCACGCAGCCAGGGAGGGCTGCAAGGGGGTTGGAGGAGCCGTCTCCCGACACACGTCCACTGTCGGCGCAGACATTTGCCCCCTGCGAACGGGACCGCGCCCGGTTATACTTGCTAATGATACCCAAGCTGCGCCCGGCGGGGTAGCAGGCAGGGTGCAAGACCGGGGGGCTGCTCGTTCGTTATAAAGAGGAGCACTGCCCCAGGGCAGGGAAACGCAGAGAGTGGTTAAAGTCGGTATGGCCGGTCTGTCACTGGCGGTTGTGATCGTCAATTATAATACCCGCGATTTGCTGGCCCATTGCCTCGAGTCGTTGGCCGCCAGCCAATGCCGCTGCACGCCCACCATCTTCGCGGTGGACAACCGGTCCTCGGATGGGAGCGCGGCAATGGTGCGCGAGCGCTTTCCCGCCGTCCGCCTGATCGAGAGCAACCGCAACGCCGGGTATGGCTATGCCAATAACCTGGCCTTGCGCGTGCTGGCCGGGCAGGTGCGGGTGGGGGACTATCCCGCCGTGCTGCACGGCCCCGCGCCCGGCTGCCAGCCCGCCGCCGAGATCCCCCCGACCGGCGATGCCGGGTTTGCCTTCCCCGATTATGTCCTCCTGCTGAACCCCGACACGGTACTGCCCCCCGCCGCCCTGGAGGCGATGATCGGCTTCCTGGAAGCCACGCCGGAGGCCGGGGTGGTGGGGCCACGGCTGGAGAAGCCCGACGGCACACTCGATCTGGCGAGCCGTCGTTCATTCCCCAGGCCGATGAATGCCTTGTTCAAGCTCAGCGGCTTAAGCCGCCTCCTACCGCATCACCCGGCGATTGCCGAATACAACCTGACTCATCTCTCGGAGTATGCATTGACCGAGGTGGATTCGGTCAATGGCGCGTTTATGCTCGTGCGCGGCACCGTGCTGGGGCAGGCCGGGCTATTTGACGAACGCTTTTTTATGTATGGTGAAGACCTGGATCTGGCTTACCGGATCAAAGCGCGGGGTTGGAAAGTGTTTTACAATCCCGTGGTGACGGTCCTTCACGTGAAAGGCGCGAGCAGCCGCAAGCAGAGCACCCGCTCGATCCGCGAGTTCTACCGCGCCATGCACATTTTCTATAGCAAGCATTACGCTCGACGCTATGGCATGGCATTCAGCACATTGGTACGTTTGGGGATCACGCTCCGCGAAGGGCTGGCGCTGGCGCAAAATGCGCTGCGGCCCCCGGCCCGGCGGCGCGTCACGTAGCGGTCTTGGGTGCCGGTGGACGGCTGGCACAAACTATGCTAACCAGCATGGTAGGACTGAGTCGAGGAATAGTAGTATGGCGAAAGTGGAAAACGAACGGCGCGCCGGGCGCAGTACAGCGCGCTCACTGGCTCGACCTCGTCAGGATGTTCCTGTGGCTGTTGCACCGGCCCGGTCCACTGGCGTGGCTGCCGCACCGACTCTCCCGCGGCCCCTGGCCGAGGATGCCACGGTGGCCCACCCTATGATCATCAGTCCGGCACACAAAAGCACGCTGATCCTGGCGGCCTTGCAGGTGCTCTTTGATGCCCTGATGATCACCGCTGCCTTCGCTCTGGCCTACTGGGTGCGGGTCCAGTCCGACATCATCCCCTACAAAGATCCGCCCAAGCCCGAACTCTACATCTTTATGATCGGCGTGACGGTGCTCACCATGCTGATCGTGTTCGCCCTCACCGGCCTGTACAGCTTGCGCCGGGGGACATCCCGCATTGATGAGTTTTACAAGACCATCGGCGCAGTGGCGATGGGCACGTTCGGCGCGATTGGCGTCAACTACCTCTTGCTGGCCGATGAATACGTCTTCTCGCGGGCCATGCTAGGGTTGGGCGGGGTTTTCTGCGTGGCCCTGGTCGCCGGAGAGCGGCTGTCCTTTGCCTGGGCAACCGGGCAGGCCCGGAAGCGCGGCTTCAGCCCGCAACGTATCCTGATCGTCGGCACGGGCGAAATCGCCCAGGCGATCATCCGCCGTGTGGCCGAGCACCCCGACCTGGGGGTTCGCGTGGTCGGCGTGGTCGAACCACCCCGCGCCACCGAAGAACGCGCCGTCTGGGATGTGCCGATCCTCGGCCCGGCGGAGAACGTGGCCCGTATCGCCCGCGACCAGCGTGCCGACGAGGTGATCGTGGCAATGGCCGGAGCCTCCTACCACGAGCTGCTGGAGATCGTGGACAACTGCTCGGATGTGAATGTCGGCATCAAGATTTACCCTGATGCCTTCCAGCTGATCACCGAGCGGGTGGACGTGGGCGAACTGAGCGGGGTGAAGCTGGTCAGCGTGAAAGACGTGGCCCTGCGCGGCTGGAACCGGCTGCTCAAGCGGGCCTTCGATATTGTGTTTAGCATTGCGGTGCTGATCGTGATCTCGCCGCTGATGCTGCTTCTCGCCCTCCTGATTAAGCTCGACTCGCCCGGCCCGGTCTTCTTCGTGCAAGAGCGGTTGGGGCTGGACGGCAAGCCGATCCAGGTGATCAAGTTCCGCTCGATGCGCGTGGGGTCGGACCGCCAGCAGGGCGGTTGGACGACCAAAGACGACGAACGCCGCACCCGTCTGGGCCGCTGGCTGCGCCGCTTCTCGCTGGACGAACTGCCCCAATTCATCAACGTGCTGCTGGGCGAGATGAGCGTGGTCGGGCCGCGCCCCGAACAGCGGGTCTACGTGCAGCAGTTCAGCCGCACCATCCCCAAATACATGCGCCGCCACCGCGAGAAGGCGGGCATCACCGGCTGGGCACAGGTCAACGGCCTGCGCGGCGATACCTCGATTGAGGAGCGCACGCGGCTCGACCTGGAATATGTCGAAACGTGGTCGCTGCTGCTGGATGTCAAGATCATCGCCCGCACGGTCATGCACATGATCCGGGGGTCGAACGCCTATTAGAAGGGAAGAAGGATGAAGGAAGAATTAAGAAGCCTGATGTCGCTTCTTAATTCTTCCTTCATCCTTCTTTTATCAAAGGAGCAGGAATACGTGAGTGACGACCCCAAGCGCCCCCGGCGATCGCGATCCGGCCCTCCCCCCAGGCCGCGTCCCACAGCGACCACCCACCCGCCGCCCAAAGCCGCCGCCCCGACCAGTTGGGATCTGGTGGCCGATTGGT
>JBBSAN010000092.1:0-13572 GCA_038252265.1 Chloroflexia bacterium | reverse complement strand
TTGCTTCATCGAAAGCAGAAACGGCCTTTAGTCAAGAGCTACGAACCACGAACCACGAACCACGAACCACGCGCTACTTCGCCAACAACGCCGCCACTTTCTGCTCCATGCGGGTGTGGTCCAGGCCGCTGGTGATGATGTCGCGGATCGTGCCGTCGCGGGCCACGAAGACATGGGTGGGGATGCCAGGAACGAAGTAGCTCAGGGCGGCGCGACCGTCGGAATCGAGGGCGAAGGTCCAGTCGAATTTGCCGTCGGTCACGAACTGGCGAACCAGGGCGGGGTCCTCCTTGAAGTCCACGCCCAGTATCACCAGATCGCTATCTTTGTGCGCCTGGTACACCGCCTGCATCTGCGGCATCTCTTGCTTGCACGGCCCGCACCACGTCGCCCAGAAGTTGATCCAGACCGGGCGGCCCTTGAAGTCGCTCAGCCGGACCTCGGCCCCCGTGTCCAGGCGGGTCAGCCGGAAGTCGGGCGCGATGTTGCCGACATCCACATTGACGAGCGGCAGAACGTCATCTCCGCTCGGTCCTGCTGTGCCTTCGGGGTTCGGCAATTCCTGGCCTGGCGCGGTCGGGACCGGGGTGGGCAGGGTCAGTTTGCCCGGCGGCCCGGTCGGCTTGGCGACTTTGCCTGGTGAGGTTGTCGGCAAGGGCTGATCGCCTCCCCCGGTGCCCACCGTCGCCGGGCCACCGGGTAGTACCGCCGCCCCCGATGCGGTGGCGACCGCTGTGTGCAGCTCCACGACCATGCTCGTGGCGGTCGCCTGGGCCGGGGCGGTGGTCGCGGTTGGCACGGGCGGGATCGGCGTCGGCTCGGCCCCGCATCCGGCCAGTACCCCCAGTGCCAGCAGCCCGAGGAGCAATGCCAGGCAGCGCGCAGCGAGCAGTGAGCGGCGCGTGTTCAGCGGTCTAATTGGATGCAAAGCGCCTCTCGCTACTCGTCTCTCATTCCTCATCGCTCATTCCTCATTCCTCGTTCCTCATTCCTCGCTACGCCAGCGCGTCTTCCACGCCGTCCACGCGGAGCACGTCGCCGTTGACCCACTGCGCATCGGGCGAGGTCAGCAGGACGATGAAGCGGGCCACGTCGTTGGGGACGGTCAGGCGCTTGGCCGGATGGCGCTCCAGGGCGAAGTGGACGATTTGTTCGTGGCCGGGGATCATCCGCAGGGCGGCGGTGTCGGTGACGCCCGCCTGGATGGCGTTGGCCGTAACACCGGTCGAGGCCAGTTCCATCGCCAGCACACGGATATGCGACTCCAGCGCCGCCTTCGCCGCCGAGACGACGCCATAATTGGGGATGACCCGGTGCGACCCGGAGCTGGTCATCGCCAGGATGCGGCTGCCCGGCTTGAGCAGGTTGCGGGCGACGAGATCCTGCGTCCAGTAGACCAGGCTGTGAGCCATCACATTGAGGGTCATGTCCATCTGCTTTTCGGTCACCGGAGGTTTGCCGCCCTCGGTGGTGAGGAAGGGCACCAGGCTGCCAAAGGCCAGCGAGTGCATGAGGACCCGGAAGCCGTCGTCCGGCCCGATCTCCTGCTGGATCTTGTCAAGCATCTCGCGGCGCTTGTCGGGGTCGGCGGCGTTCATGTTGAAGAAGCGGGCTTTCTGCCCGGTTTCTTCGATCCGGCGCTTGGTTTCTTCGGCGTTGGCGATGGTGCGGCGCATGTCGAGGTGGACCCCGGCGATGTGGAACCCGGCCTTCGCCAGCGCGAGGGCGGTAGCCGCGCCAAAGCCGCTGGACACGCCCAGGATCAAGGCCCAGCGGGTGTCGGCCAGGGGCCGGTCGGCGGTCAGTTCCAGTTCTTCGCCAATCGTGGCGGCGGGGATTTCGTCTGCGGGGGCGGGACGTACTTCGTCCGACATTTCCTTCTCCTCCTGTGGGGCTGAACCCGTTAGCTTCTCCGGGCGGCGGCCTGTGGCGCGCGGCCCCCGGTATTATACCATAAGCGGGACGGGGGGCGTGATGCGTGATGCGTGATGCGTGATGCGTGATGCGTGATGCGTGATGCGTGATGCGTATTGCGTATTGCGTAAGTCTGATCCCTGATCCCGCACAACTCAGCACTCAGCACTGGGTTGTGCTATAATGCGGCCCATGATGCGGCGATGGGCAGTGTTGGCGCTGCTGAGCGGAATTCTGGCGCTGCTGGGGGCGGGCTGTGGGTCCGAGACAGCAGCCGTTCGGATCGTGCCGCCCACGGTAGGACCTTCCCCGCTGCCGGTCGCGGCCACCGCCACCGTGCCCCCGGCGCAAGCCCTGGTGGCGGTAGTGGATCGCCCGACGCGGGGGCCGCTGTGGGCCGAGTCGCCACTGCCCCGGCTGCTGACTACCCCCTCTACGGTTGCCCCGCCGCTGCCCGCAACGGCGAACAAGGGCGCACCTGCCGCGACTCCGGTTCCGGCGACAGCACGCCCGGCGACCGGCGCGCCGCCCCCGGCACCCCCGCCCGCCGTCTCAGCGGTGAAGCCGACCCGCACGCCGGTGCCGACCCACACCGCGAAGCCGACCCGCACGCCAGTGCCGACCCGCACCGCGAAGCCGACCCGCACGCCGGACCCGACTCGCACCCCGCGCCCCACGTCGCCGCCCGCGCCGACCGACACCCCGGCTCCGCCACCGCCCGCCGCGACGGACACGCCGCCCGCTGCGACGGAGCCGCCGACCCCGGCCCCGGTTGCGCCCGTGCTGACTGCCGACCCCGCGCCCACCGAGGAACCGGTTGTTGCCGCGACCCCGACGAGTGCGGGTGCGCCGCCCACTCGGTCGCCGCACCGCTTTGTGGTCAGCACGAAGGCAAAGAAGTATTATTATTGTGACAGCGACCCGGCGTGGCACAGCCTGGCCGTACAGAACCTGGAATGGTTTGACGACGAGGCGGCATTGCTGGCCCGCTATCCCGCGCTGGTGCTCCATGCCCCCTGCAAGGACTGAAATGGACCCCGAACTCTGGGCCGACGACCCCCATCTCCGCCAGGCGGCGGTGCTGCTCTTGCTCTACCCCGATCCGGCGACGGGGGACGAAACGCTGCTCTTTACCCGCCGCACCGAAACGCTGCCCTCGCACCGGGGTCAGATTTCGTTCCCCGGCGGGCGGATCGATCCGGGCGACTCGGATGCCCCGGCAGCGGCATTGCGCGAAGCCCAGGAAGAAGTAGGGTTGGATCCCACGGCAGTCACCGTGCTGGGCACGCTGCCCGCTGTCTACACCCTGGTCAGCAGCTATCTGATTACCCCGGTGGTGGGGCGGGCACGGCTGCGGCCCACGTTCGTGCCTAACCCCGCCGAGGTGGCCGAATTGATCGAGTTGCCGGTTGCCGGGCTGCGCGACCCGGCTATCCACCGGACCCAGACCCACCCCACGCCGCGTGGCCCGGTCGTGGTCCACTATTACCAGCACGGCCCCTACAATATCTGGGGCGCGACGGCGCGTATTCTGTACACGTTTTTGGGGGAGGGGGGGACGAGGTATGAGGGATGAGGTACGAGGTACGAGGTACGAGGTGTATGCGTGATGCATCGTCCTAACCACGAACCACGAACCACTCGTTTCGAGCCACGAGCCACGAGCCACTGCCCGGCACTCCGCACTCCGCACTCCGCACTCCGCACTCCCCTGCGTTTGCCCAATTCTGAAACTCGGGGGAATAGCTACTTGACATATCACAAATCTTGTGCTACATTACGTTATGTAGACCTGATAACCGCCGCCAGGCGCAGTCTGGCGTGCTAGAGCGTCCACATCCCGCGGTGGCTGCCGGCCCTCGACTCAGGCAGCGGAAAGGAAAAAGCCTGTGCGGAACATGCCTCGCACCCTGATCGTGACCGGCCTGCTGCTACTCAGTGGCCTGCTTAGCCTCCTCGCAGCGGCCCCCGCAGCAGCGGGGTCCACGACGATAGAAATCACCGATGTCTTTAACGCCACCACAGTCGCGGACGAGTATTTCCAACTCTACAACGCGACGAAGGACCGGGCGAGTCTGAGCGGCTACTCGATTTGCACCGGCGAGGTGTGTATCAAGCTGCCGGCGATCAGCATTGAGCCATACAGCCTGGCGAAGATCAAGGCCAGCACGCTGGCCGATTGGCCGAAGACCGGGCTGGCCGGCGCGAACGACATGCTCGGGCTGCTGAACCCCGACGGCAAAACGCCGGTGGACTCGGTGAACTGGGGCACCCCCAACACGGCCTGGAAGAACTACACCCTGTTCAAGGACATGTTGTGGAACCCCGGCGTGAAGGCTCCCGACGCGACTAGCAACCAGTCGTTCTTCCGCGTGCAGATCAGCAACGACATCGACAAGCCCAGCGACTGGCTGGCAACGGCCACGAGCGCCGCAGCGGCCACCGCGGTGCCCACCACCGGGGCGAAGGCGACGGCGGCGGCCACGCCGGGGGCGACCAAGACGCCGACTCCTCCGGTCCAGGCGAACACCAACCCCAAGACCGGTGGCGAATTCCCGCTGCTGGTGACGCTGGCGCTGGTGCTGGCGGTGCTGGGTGTGCGCTACTTCCGCTTGCGCCGCACCTCGCCTAACCGCTAATCCTACCGGTGCCCCGCCTGGGCACCCCGCCGACCCATGCACACGCCCCCGCTTGGTGGCGTGTGCATGGGCTTTTCCTTGCGCTGCCTCGCCGGTTGCCCGGTCCCGGTGGGGCGCGCGGTCCTCCTATTCGCTTTTATCCCACACAGAAGGACCACCACTATGCCGGGGGCACGCACGCACGATTTCCTCACGGTGATCACTGCCGTGGCGGCGACACCCGCCGCCCTGGGTATCGGGCTGACGCCGGGCGAAACCGGCATCTTCGCTGGAGCCTACCTCTTTTCCGGGCTGTTTTTCTCGCCCGACCTCGATCTCCACTCCACGCCGTATATGCGCTGGGGACCCCTGCGGGCCTTGTGGCTGCCCTATCAGGTGGCGGTCCACCATCGCAGTTGGGTGTCGCACAGCTTCATCGTCGGGCCGCTGGTGCGGATCGGCTATTTCACCCTGATGGTCGGCCTGCTGGCTTTGGTGAGCTTGCTGCTGATCAACCTGGCGACGCCGGTGGACCCGACCGGCACTCTGTGGCGGGTGAGCAGCCTGATGGGGGGTTACCTGGAGCGGCACCCGGTCGCCAGTGTCTGCGGCCTGCTCGGCTTTGTCGGCAGCGGGGCCACCCACGTTATCGCGGATGTCCTCCAGACCGGCTTCAAGCACTGGCGTCGCCGCCTCCGCCGCCTGCTATAGCGCGGGGCGGGGGTTGGGGGTTAGTAACAGGTGGTTAGGGGTTGGGGGTTAGTATTACGCAATACGCCTCACGCCTCACGCCTCGCGCATCACGGCACCACCGGAATATCCACTTGCCGGGCCAGCGTATCATCCAGATAGATTTCGGCGCGGTAGAGGCCCTGGGTCCAGGGCTGGCTCTGGGTGAGGGTGAAGGCGACCCAGTAGGTCCCCGTGCGGCCCGGCACCACCGGTTCGGTGGCATAGAGCAGCGTGCCGGTGGGACCATACCAACGCACGCGGGCGCTGCGGGCACCCCCCGTGCCGAACCCGGCCTGGACCGCCAGGTTGAAGGAATCGCGGGTGCTGTAAGAACTGACCGGCTCGCACGGTTCGCCCCCGGCCACGCGCCGGCACAACCGCGTCCCGCTGACGCCGGGGATCACCGCGCTGGTCGCCCCCGCCGCGCCGGTGTCATAGCTGATGTTGGGCGAGGTGCCGCTGTTGACCGTGCTGCCCGACGGCAGCGACCCGCCGCTGTTGATCGATCCGGTGCTGGGTTGCAGGGGGGTGACAAAGACGACCGGGGTGGGGACGACACCGACCGGCGTGTTGGGCAGATCGTTCGCCACCGCCGTATGGGTCGCGTCGGCCAGTGCCAGGAGGGTCGGCTCTGGGATCGCACCGTTGATCACCGGGGTGGCTGCCGTGCCGGGCGTCAGCCATTTCATCAACCCGGCAGCCCCCAGCACCACCCCGAAGACGAACAGCAAGATGACAATCGCCCACAGCACTGACAATGTGCGCCCCAACGCCGGATCGGTGGTGCGGGCGGGGCGGGGTGCGGTTCCGACGGTCACCAGTTCGGTGCCGCAGCGGGGACAGATCATGTCATCCGCATTGAAAGGCCGCCCGGCCTGATGAACGGGGCAATCCGGGTTCGGACACTCTTTCATCAATGTTCTCCCATGCAAGTGCTGAGTGCTGAGTACCGAGTGCTGAGAAGCGCTCAGTACGGTCACAGCAAGGCGCGTATCGTGTATAATGAGGCCACAACTATCTGCTCGATCTATTGCTCATCGCTTGTCGTTCAGCACTCAGCACTCAGCACTTCTATGACCCAACCACTGCGTTTTGGCTATACGGGCAGCGCGCACCTGGTGCCACTGCTGCACCCGCTGCTAAGCGGATGGGTGGTGCCGCCCGGTCGAGCCGTCACCTGGCATGATCTGCCGCCGGGGCCACTGCTGGCCGAACTGGATGCGGGCACCCTGGACGCCGCGCTGGTGGCCCCGGTGGCCTATGCCCGCCGTCGCGCCCGGCTGGCCCTGTTGCCCGGCGTGGGCCTGGCGAGCGAGGGACCTACCGCCGCCGCCGTGCTCCGTAGCCCGCAACGGGCCGACAGCCTCGACCGGCAAATCATCCAACTGTCTGCCGCGCCGGTGGATGAGGCCGGGGCGGCGTTGCTGTCCGTCTTACTCGGCCCCCATTTCGGCATCAGCGCCACGCTGCTCGATAGCGCCGCGCCCGTCCCGGAAGGGCGTACCATCGGCGGCACGCTGCTCACCGGCGATGCGGCGATCACAGCGCGCCGCCCCTGGCTGCTCTACGATGCCTACCTGCGGACCATCCCCGAACCGGGTGCCCCTGCGCCGCGCCGCAAGCCCACACCGGTGTCCGCGCCCGATCCGGCGACCGGGGGCTACACCGAAGACCTCGGCGCGGCCTGGTGGGTGCTGACCGGGGTGCCACTGGTCTGGGCGGTCGGCGTGGTCCGCCAGGAAGTCGCTACGCCCGATGGGGTGGCGGCCCTGCTGGCCGGGTTCGACGCCGCCCGCCGCGCCGCCACCGAACAACAGCCCACCGTCCTCCAGGCTGCCGCCCTCCGGGCTGGGTTACCCGAACCCGCGCTGGCCGTCCTGCTCACGCCCCAGACCACCACCCTCGGCCCCCGCGAACTGGGCGCGCTCGATGCCTACTTCACCTACACCCGCCGCCTCGGCCTGACGCGGTAGACGAGTACTGAGTGCTGAGTGCTGAGTACAAATTAGCTCTTCATTCCTCATCGCTCATCGCTCGTTGCTCGTCCCCCGTTTCGTCGCGTCCACGACCGTGTTTAGCACACCGTAACGGGAGCCGCCCAGGTGGAGGAGGAGGTGCGCCTCCTCGCGTTCCGGCTGCCAGGCGTCGGTGAACGCCCAGTCCTCGGCCCACGCGGTGAGCACCTGCCCGACAAAGAGGGTATGGTCGCCCACCGGCACCACTTCCACCACCCCACATTCCAGGTGCGCCAGGCACTCCTCGATCCAGGGGGCTGCCACCTGGCGCGGCGATGCCGGATGGAGCGCGGTCGCCTGCCACTTGTCCTGATCGGCCCCCGATACTGTGCCGCAATGGTGGACCTCGCGGACCAGATGGGCGGGCGGGACGTTGAGCGTGAACTCCTCGCTGCGGCGGATTAACTCGTGGATCAGGGTGCGGTCGCGGAGCGCCACACCGACCAGCGGCGGATCCCCGCTGAGCGGCACGATCCAGGCTGCTGTGGTGATATCGCTTTGCCCGCGCCCATAGGCGGTGACCAGCACCACCGGGCCGGGGGCCAGCAGGCGATGAATATGCCCCGCCGCAATTTGCTGCTTCATGATCCGCGCCCTCGCTCTATCATAACGCCTCTCCTTATTCTACGTTATGTCTAGCGCGATTGCAAGAGGGCGAGAGACGGGTGGTCAGTGGTCAGTGGTCAGTGACGAGTACTGAGTGCTGAGTGCTGAGTGCTGAGTGCTGAGTAAGCAGATTACGCAACACGCAACACGCAACACGCAACCGGTCAACAAACCTTCGGCGCAAACGTAACAAACCGTACAAAGCCCCGTTTTTATAGGCGACCTGTTCAATACGCAGGCACAATCCTGATAATCGCCAGGCACATACGGTGGCCGAGGCCATTCAGAGGAGGAACCGAAAGATGGAACCTGTATATGCACGGTCGCTGAAACGTCGTCGGCCTGGACAGGGCGGCTGCAACTGCTGCTTTATGTTCGGTCTGGGCTTGTTGAGCATTCCGCTCGCAGCAGGTCTGGCCGTGGCACGAATCGCCCGAGTGCGGCGCGCCCGCTAATATTCTCAGGAGGAATCGTCGTATGATTGGATTAATCGGCGTCTTGATTTTCGCGGCTATCGCTGGCTGGTTTGCCGACATGGTCATCCCCGGCAAAATGCCCTATGGTTGGATCGGCGGCATCGTCGCCGGGATCATCGGCGGCTTGCTGGCCGGGATCTTACTGCCCGCCTTCGGGCCGAGTACCTGTAGTGGCGACTTTTGCTACTATCTGATCCCCGGCATCATCGGGGCGATCATCTTCGCTTTCCTCGCCCGCTTCCTGATGGGCATGGGACGCAAGGCATAACCGGCCATGCCCAAGCAGACGACCCCGCGAGTGATGAGCCGTCCTGTGGTTCTGGACGGGGAGGACGGGGACAGCGAGCGCTATGTGATGCTGGCCGCACCTCCGGCGCAAGCAGAAAGCGGCGCGGAGTACTTGCTGGCGGGGTTGTTGGTCGGGGCCGTGATCGGCGCGGCAGTGGGGCTGTTTATGGCTCCTCGCCGGGGCGAAGACACCCGCCGCCAGTTGTTGAGCCGCCTGCCGGGCAACCTGGGCGACGCCGCAGGCACCGGGCACGATGCGGCGGAACAGGTGACCCAGAAGGTACTGATGCCTTCACAGGCCACCCCGGCGGCCCTGGACCCGGTCGCCCAGGTGGCGCAGTACCAGGCCCCGCCGGTACGAGACACGGCTCCGGCACCTTATACCGCCGGACCGGAAGCACCTGCGCCGCGCCCTTAGAAATCGAGGTTCGCTATGTTACGAGGATTACGCACCGCCATTCAATACTTTACGCTGGGCCTGGCCCTGGGCCTGTTGTTGGCCCCGCGCAAAGGGGACGAAACGCGGGCCGTCTTGATCGACCAGCTTCGCACCTATCTTCAGGATGCGTTCGCGGGCGCGCAGGGCGCAATGTCCGGCACCGATCATCATCCCGACGACAGTAGCCGGGATGCCTATCGCGTGGACGGCACTTACAATGCTTCAACCACGTCGGGCGTGCAGTAAGCGCCTGACCGGAGTGGGTTTTCCGCATGGGCAACCAGGCTCTGAAGTATTACCGGAACACGGGCAACCCCAACAAAAGAGGAGGTGAACAACATGGGTATTATCGTATGGATCGTGATCGGCTTGCTCGCCGGATGGCTGGCAAGCATGGTGATGGGTCGCGGCGGCTACGGTGTGGTTGGCGATATCATCGTCGGCCTGATCGGCTCGCTGATCGGCGGCTTCATCGTGGGTTTCTTCACGGGGAACAACTACGACTTCAGTGCGTCGGGTTTCATCCCCAGCGTCATCGTGGCCTTTATTGGGGCTGTGGTGTTGATTTTCCTGGTTCGCACGCTCACCAAGGGGCGGACGACCCTCTAAGTTTCATTGCATGAGTTGACTGATGCCGCCCTGGCCTGTAGGTTGGACCGGGGCGGCGTTGGTTTATCTCCGGCCCGCCATCACCCCACCTAGAGGAGACCCTGTCCTGTGAGCCAGCCGGACCCGAACCCGGATGCAGGGACCAACGCCGCCGCGATCGTGCTGGTGGTTGTCGTACTTCTCGTGCTGGTCCTGCTCGTCCTCTACATCAGCGGGGCCTTCCGCCCCGCCCCGGTCCCGCCCACGCCGACGCCGCTCCTGGTGTTCTTGAGCGGGCTGGGGCTTACCGGGTGAAACGTGAAACGTGAAACGTGAAACGTGAAACGTGATGCGTGATGTGTGATGTGTGATGCGTGATGCGTGTTGCATCATTCTGACCACTGACCACTGACCACTGACCACTCGCTGCTCAACGGAGGACCCGTTATGCTGCCACTTGGCGACGAAGGCACCCCCGCCCAACGAGGGGTGCCCTTCGTCAACCTCACCATCATCGGCCTGTGTATCCTGGCCTTCGCCGCCCAGTATCTATTTGGCATTGACCAGTCGATCATGGCCTACGGGGCGATTCCCTACGAAATCACCCACGGGGTGGATCTGGTCGGCAACCAGGGCGGCCTGCCCCAGCAACCCATCAGCCTCCCGGTCTACGTGACCCTGCTGACCTCGATGTTCATGCACGCCAATCTGGTCCACATCGGCGGCAACATGCTCTTCCTGTTCATCTTCGGCGACAATGTGGAAGATAACATGGGCCATATCAAGTACGCCCTGTTTTATCTGATCTGCGGCTTCGCGGCCAGCTTCGCCCAGATTATCATGGGTGGGGTCGATTCGCCGGTGCCGGGCGTGGGGGCCAGCGGCGCGATTGCCGGGGTCATGGCTGCCTACCTGATCCTCTTCCCCCAGGCACAGATCCGCACCGTCATTGGCTACGGCTTTGTCACCCGCGTGCCCGCGATTGTGATGATCGGGCTGTGGGCGCTGATCCAGATCGTCAGCGGCGTGGGCAGCCTGGGCGGGTCCGATGTGGGGGGCGTGGCCTACTGGGCGCACATCGGCGGGTTTATCTCCGGGCTGATCCTCGTCTTCTTGCTGGGCAACCGCTCGGCGGGGCAGGGGTTCAGCCTCGGCCAGTTGGGCAGGTAGCATGGATCTTGCTGCAATCCTGGGCTTTACCCTGTTTGGGCTGGTCGTCGGTGCGTATGGCACGCTGATCGGGGCGGGCGGCGGCTTCTTGATCGTGCCCGCCCTGGTGCTGGTACTGGGCTGGGACCACATCACCGCCGCCGCCACCTCCCTGTTCGCGGTGATGTGCAACGCCGCGTCGGGCACCTGGGCCTACTGGCGGCAGGGGCGGGTGGACCTCAAGACGGGGTTGCTGTTCGCCGCCGCCACGCTGCCGGGGGCCATCCTCGGCCCGTTCGTGGCGAACCAGATCAGCGGGCGGGTCTTTAACCTCTTGTTCGGCGCTTTGCTCATCGCCGTCTCGCTCTACCTGATCTGGCGGCCCGAACGGGTGCGCGGCGCGCCGGGCAGCGGCATGGAGCGCCCGGCAGGCTGGCGCGGTTGGGGCTGGACCACCCGCCGCTTCACCGATGCGTCGGGCGAAGAATGGGCCTACGGCTTTTCGCTGCCGGTGGGGCTGCTCATTTCGCTGGGGGTCGGCTTCCTTTCGACGCTGCTCGGCATCGGCGGGGGCATCATCCATGTCCCCGCGCTGGTCGCCGTGATGGGCTTTCCGGCCCACATCGCCACGGCCACCTCGCACTTCATCCTGGCGATTTCCGCCGCGACGGGCACCACGGTCAACCTGGGCCTGGGTCATGTGCAGCTCGGCCCGGCGCTGGCGATGGGCGTGGGGGCGATTGTCGGCGCGCAAATCGGCGGGCGGCTGGCCCGGCGGGTGCAGGGCCGCTGGATCATCCGTGGCCTGGCCCTGGCGCTGGGCCTGGTCGGGCTGCGGCTGCTGTTCTAGGGGTTGGGGGTTGGGGGTTGGGGGTTAGTGACTGCACCTCGTGTCTCACCGCCCACTGCCCACCGCCCACTGGTCATCGGTCACTGCCCACTGCCCACTGCCCACTGCCTACTGCCTACTGCTTGCTGCCTTCCACCACCGCCAGTTGCGCCGCGAACTCGGCCTCTTGCCGGGCGGGATAGATGCCACCGGGGGTCAGGCGATAGAGGCGGATCTCGCCCCAATCGGTGCCGGTCCAGAACGGCACCAGCAGGCCGTTGGCGAGCGCCCCCATATCGAGCAGCGCGTAGCCCGCGTCCTGTCGCCCGGCGTAGCTCCCCGCTCGCCCGCGCAGGTGGGCTTCCAGGATGCGGCGCGCGTCGGGGGTCGCCAGCAGCTTGAGCAGCCGCACGCCGAGTTGTTCCGCCGTGGGGTCGCAGGCCCACAAGAGCAACGCCCCCACCTCGGCCAGCCGGGGATACGCCGCCAGCAGCCGGTCGCGCAGGGGAGCCGGGGGGCGACGCGCCGCCGTCAGCCGCCGCAGCGACCACCGCGCCTGGATGGGGGCGGGGACGAAGGTGCGGAACGTGGCCGCTGCCAGCACCTCGTCCCAGGCCAGATAGGGATAGCGGTCGCCCGCGCCCGGCAGGGTGGCGGTATGCTCCAGGGCCGTGATCCAGTCGCCCACGCGGGCTTCGCGGTGGCCGCGCAACTGGTGGAGCAGGTCCAGTGCGTCCGCCGTGCGCCCGGTGTTGGCCCACGCTGTCGCCAGCACCCGCCAGGAGCGGGCGGGCACCTCGGCGGGCAAGGGGGCCGCCGGGTCTGCCGGGGCCAGGGGTGCCAGCAGCCGCAGCACCGCCGCATCATCCCCCACCAGTCCCCAGACCTGGGCCACCGCTGCGTGTTGCGCCGGGAGCACGCCAGGGGGCAGGGCCGCCTCGGCTTCGGCCAGCAGGGCACGGCATTCCTCCACCGTGCCGCCCATCCAGTAGCGATAAAACGCCCGCATCGCGCCTACCTCGCCGGGCAGGGCACCCACCCGCCCCCGTTCTTCCAGTATCGCCCACGCCGCCGCCGTCTGCCCCGTCAAGAACTGGGCGCGGCTCAGGGTCAGGTAGGGGGCGGCGTAGCGGGGGGCCAGGCGCATGGCGGCCCGGCATTCCGTCGCGATCTTGGGCAGGGGTGCCCCGGCGACCAGCCGCAACAGCCCCCGTTCGGCAGCGAGCAAGGCCTCTTCGCGTCCGGCGGGCGGCAGATCTTCCAGGCCGGGCGTGGCGCGCACCTGCGCGGTCAGCGTGGCAATCGGTTCGGCGGGATCGGGCTGGGAGGGCGGGCGCGTCAGTCGGGTATAATGGATCTCCAGGCTGCGCCAGGTTTGCAGCGCGTGCATCGGCGCGTCGGCGGCGCTGTAGACCAGCGCCAGGTTGGTCAGCACCTCGACCGGGTGCGCGGGCGAGACGGCCAGCGCCTCGGTCAGCCGCTCCAGCGCCTGGTGAATGTCGCCCTGGCGGGCATAAAGCAGCCCCAGCCAGCCCAGCACCCGCCATTCGCGGGGGTAGCGGGTCGCCAGGGGGCGGCACGCCGCCAGCGCCTCGGCGACCCGCCCGGTGCGATAGAGCGTTTCGACCTGGGTCAGCGCGCGCGCCAAGGCCACGGCCTCCGCCGCCTCGGAATCGTGGGGTTGCGCCGGTACTCGCGGGCCTCGGGTATCGCGCATGGCCGCTGCTCCTCCATTATTAGCTATACGCCATTTTCCCCGGCTTGTCAACAGGGACGAGCAACGAGCAATGAGCAATGAGCAATGAGCAATGAGGTGCGAGGAATTCTATCGCTCCTCCTCTATCGCTCCTCCTCTATCGCGCCCTCAATCCTCTGTCACTCATTGCTCATTGCTCATCGTTCATTGCTCATTGCTCAT
>JBBSAN010000091.1:0-13603 GCA_038252265.1 Chloroflexia bacterium | reverse complement strand
TACGACACGATCTGGGCGGTTGCCCTCGTGCATATCGCGTTGGCCTTGCCCCAGACGATCCTGGTGACGGCCAGTATCTTTGTGGGCGTGCCCAACGAACTGGAGGAAGCCGCGCTGACTCTGGGCTGTCACCGCCTCCAGGCGTTTCGCAAGATCGTGCTGCCGATGGCCCTGCCCGGCCTGGCCGCCGCGGCCATTTTCGCCTTTGTGCTGTCGTGGAACGAGGTCTTCGCCGCCACCATCCTGACGGTGCGCCATCGCACCCTGCCGGCGCTGGTCCTCACCTTCCTCAACAATTCGCCGCTGCCGCTCAAATTCGCCGGGGGCTTCGTGCTGATCGTGCCGTCGCTGGTGTTTATCTTCATTATCCGCCGCTACTTGCTCAATATGTGGGGCCGGGTGGTGAAATAACCGACAACCCGCCACCCCCGGTTCGCGTGGACCGGGGGTGGCGGGGTTGCTAACACGGAGAGCCGCCATGGCCGAGATCATAATTGACCAAGTGGTGAAGATGTTCGGCAAGGTCGCGGCAGTGGACGGCGTGAGCCTGACGATCCGGGACGGCGAGTTCATGGTGCTACTGGGGCCGAGTGGCTGCGGCAAGACGACCTTGCTGCGCTGCCTGGCCGGGCTGGAACTGCCCGACCAGGGCCGCCTCCTGATCGGGGGCCATGACGTGACCGACTGGCCGCCACGCAAGCGCAACATCGCCATGGTCTTTCAGAACTACGCGGTGTTCCCCCACATGACCGTCTTCGAGAACGTGGCCTTCGGCCTGCGGATGCAGAAGCGCCCCACGGCTGAAGTGCAAACTCGGGTGCGTCGGGCCGCTGCCCTGCTGCAAGTCGATCCCTATCTCGACCGGCACCCGGCGCAGTTGAGCGGAGGGCAACGCCAGCGCGTGGCGGTGGCCCGCGCCATTGTGATGGACCCGGCGGTGTTGCTCATGGACGAGCCGCTGAGCAACCTGGATGCCTTGCTGCGGATGCAGATGCGCGCCGAGCTGAAACGCCTGTTGCACGATATCCACGCGACTACGGTTTTCGTGACCCACGACCAGGTGGAGGCGCTGAGCATGGGCGACCGCATCGCCGTGATGAAGAGCGGCCACCTTCAGCAGGTAGACGAGCCGATGCGCGTTTATACCGACCCGGCGAACACCTTCGTCGGCGGCTTTATCGGGAACCCGCCGATGAACTTCCTGCGGGGCCGGGTGGAGGCCCATGACCAGGGCTGGCGGGTGAACGTGGAAGGCCAGCCCTGGCCCGCGCCGGCCCAGCTTGCCCCGCTGGCCGGGCAGGAGGTGCTGGTCGGTCTGCGCGCCGAAAACGTGGAAAGTGCAATCGAGCCGAGCGCGGGCGCACTGCCCGCCACGGTGGTGGTGGTCGAACCGCTCGGCACGCACTTGTTGCTGACGCTGCGGGTCGGCGCGCAGAGCTTTAAGGTCGTCACCCCGGCGGACTTTCCCGCCGCGCCCGACCGTGAACTGTGGCTGCGGCCCGACGCGGCCAAGCTGCGCTGGCTCGACCCTGCCAGCGGTACGGCCCTGACTCTGGGCGGCTAGGATCACAATACCGGCCAGAGTACGCCCTTTCGGAGCATTGGGCAAAATACTAAACTCCGGGACCAGAATGTGGTATGATCCGCGGGAGGCTACAGGAAGCAGTTTCGGGGACACGGAGCCGAGTGGCTGCACCTGGAGCGGTTGCCGGAAGACCTAACAGACGTGAACTCCCGATCCCTCGGCCTGCTGGCAACTCCGACAGAACACCTTCTCATACGGAGGCGTTGCGATGCCCGTGGAACGTGATCCAGAGGAAGTGGAGACCTGTATTGTGCGGATTTGGCATACAGCGGCGTTCACCGCCCTGGAGCAAGCGTCCGGCAGCGCTCGGGCCGGGATCGCCGCCGGATTTACTGCGTCCTCGCGCCGTTGGTCGCGCGACGGCTTGACTGGGGCACCGGCGGCCGACCCTCCGGCCGCCCTAACGCCCGGCCAATCCTCCGGCTCCGTCCGCCGCTCCGCCTTCGGCCCCGGCCGCCTCCGGCGCCGCCCCTGTAGTGTGCGGATACTCATCCACACGGCAAAAGGCGGTCAGGCGGCATCACGATCGTAGTCGTGAATGATGCCGCCCAGCACGTCGCGGCGTCTCACAGCACCAGTTCGGCGACCCCGTTCGATCGGTATCGGGCAGCGCTGCTCGATGCCTTGGTGTGGGCGTGCCCGGTTGAAGTAGTTGACGTATTCAGTCAGCACGCGACGCAAGTGCGCTTGATTCACGATCAGTAGTTTGTCCAGGCATTCTTCGCGCACGGATCGCACCCAGCGTTCCGCAAAGGCATTCGCGGTGGGGGTCCGGTAGGGCGTGCGCAATATTTCGATGCCCTCAGCGGCAAACACGGTGTCGAAGCTCGCCGGGAACTTCGCGTCCCGATCATGGATCAGGAAGCGCATTGGTTGCTGTTCGTCTTGTAGCGTCCACGTCAGTTGCCGCGCTTGCTGAGCTATCCATTCTGCCGTCGGATGCGCGGTGCAGCCCGCAAAATGCACCCGCCGACTACCCAGTTCGATGAAGAACAAGGCGTGCAGGGTCTTGAGCCAGGCCGTTTCAACAGTAAAGAAATCGGTGGCGAGAATTTGCTGACCATAGTGGCTCAGCAAGGTGCTCCAGTTGCCAGCGTTCTTAGAACGCTCAGGTGCTGGTTCTATATGCTGACGTTTGAGGATGTCTCTAACCGTCGAGCGTCCAAGAGTATAGCCTAGCTTGAGCAACTCGCCGTGCAACTTGCTGTAGCCCCAGGTTGGGTTCTCCTGGGCCAGGCGCAGTAGCAGCGCTTGCAGTTCAGTAGCAGTAGTTGGCCTACCACGTTTTGGTCGATTGTCAAAGCGCCATTTACGACGCACCAAATCCCTATGCCATTTGAGCACGGTAG
Organism: Chloroflexia bacterium; assembly: GCA_038252265.1. Classification (GTDB taxonomy): domain Bacteria; phylum Chloroflexota; class Chloroflexia; order QHBQ01; family JAICKM01; genus JBBSAN01. The sequence goes on along the minus strand of JBBSAN010000091.1, from coordinate 10,669 downwards.
CAGGCTTGAACAGCAGCAGCACTTGGTTCAATTTAGTCTTGGCCCCACGACCGAGACCGGTAAACTTAGCGGCCAGAACGGCCAGCCCAAGTTTCTCCCAGTGCGAGAGGCGTGGGACGCTAGGATGCTGACGTTGCAGAATGCGTAATTGTTGACGCAAGAGCAGGATTTCGAGATCCTTCTCTTGATCGCTGCGGCGCCCCGTGGTAAAAAGGTCGATTAGCAGGGAGACAAGTTGCGCGACAAGATAGTAGAGCATGGGGTGCGGGCATGCAGGAGCTGTGCCGTGCGGCTATCTCAGGCGAGAATACGCCGGTTTAAGAGCGGTTTTCGAGTCCGTACGTGATTTCGCACACTACAGGGTAGACGCCGCTAGATCCCAGCGTCGCAGCACTTCATCGGTCGACCAGGTGAACGCCTGCTGCCCATCCGGGGTGAGGATCAGGGCATGGGGGGCGGCAGGCGGGCCAACGAAGATCTGTCCCCGGATCGTTGAGGTGGTCAATTCCTGGCGGATCGAGTCCACCGCTTGCCACGCTTGGCTGCCGACCAGCAGCCCCAACGCCGTTTCGATCAGCACCAGGAGCGCGGGCCGCCCCTGCGCGGGGGTGCCCCAACTCGCTGCCGTGTCCACCATGGTCGCCAGGTCGATGAGCGGGCTGCTGGACCGGACTAAGGTGCGGCTCAACTCCGGCAGGTTGGCCAGCAGGAGAATGCGCCCATCATCCCCCACGAACAAGGGAAATTCGGCTAGGGCATCCAGTACGGACTGCAAGACCAAGACGCCGCCACGATGAGCGGCAAGTCCTCGGCGGCAAATAGATGAATGGTTCCGCGCATAGCCCACGTCTTGACTAGAGTGCGCTTCTGCCACAGTGCGCTCTGCACATCTGAGCGCTTCAGCCCCGCCACCCGCGCCTCAACCGCCAGCTCGGCATCTGCTCCCATGTCAACGAAATCATCGTTACAACTGGTCCTTTCCGCCCTCTGGTACTTCTGCAGCTACCACTCTCTTTTTACGTATCTCCCGGCCCTGTCCCCCGCTCCAATCTCATCGGCATCCTCTACCCGGCTGTGTCGACTACCCCCGTACGCGCTCCTTCATCTGCCGGATATTGCCCAGATGGTACGCCGCATGCGCAGCGAGCGCTAAGCCACCGGTCAGGTATTGCGGGTCGATCTCTGTTTGGTTGCGTAACCCGCTGCACAGAAGCTCGAACTCTTTCTCCAGCTCGCTGCGCAGGCGGTTCCATTCAGCAGTGTTCGCCTGCTGCAGGTCCCAGCTTTCGCTCCACCTTCCGAATTCTTCTCCACTCATCGCCCGGTTCATATTCGCCAGGCTCCAGTGTAGATGCTCGGTATGGGCGGCGATAGTCGTGCCCGCGTTCCCGGTGCGGTCCACCGAAAGGGATGCTTCTTCCGCCGTGACATCGCGCAAAATCCCCAGGATACCGGAGTCCGGCGCGTTGTCGATGAACCACGTCGCATGAGGGTCGGTTGGGCCCGGGTACGCCTCCGTCAGCAGGGTGATTATGGCCTCTGTCAGCATACTCACGGGTATGTCCTTCATCTGCTTCTCCTCCCACACTAGCGTATTGGTTCTTTGAGGTTGAATGTGCTAGCCAGTATCTGGGGTCTGGCGCAGGGGGGTCTCGCGCTCATCGAGCCGTCAGATCCTTGTCTTCCATTTCCCAGGCGTGATCGAGGGTGTGAAAGGCGGTGTGCCGGATCAGGTAGCGCAGCGGCCACTTGCGGGCCATCTGGTTCTGGGCATGTAGCTCCCGAATGGCCTGGCAATAGGCCTCGCGATGCGCCGTCAATCCCTCCTCGGTCAGTATCGCCTCCTGATCCTCCTGCGGTCTGTCCCGAGAGGTGGGCGCCCAGTCCTGCTCATTGAACAGCACATGACGGACGATGCGGTCGCGATCGCGCCCTCCGCCCCGCGGGCCACGCTGCAGCTCCGCCGATACGCGACCGCGCACACCGTCGAAAAACGCCCAACACGCTTGCAGCAGCGTCAGTTCCCGCTCCAATGCGTCGCCCGGCAGGGCTCCCTGGTCGATCCCCGAAAACCCGAACGAGATCCCCCAGAAATCCGTGGAGCCCGTGCCCGGATAGCGCTCGACCACGTTGGCTACGTCGACGGCGCTGCCGGTCGTGCTGGTGGTGACGGTCGCAAACGCGGCCTCCATCCCCGCCAGCTTGGCCACCGGTGCATAACGTGGGACGTAGGCGAGTAAGTGGGCAATGGCCGCCTCTTCGGTCTTGGCCCCGCGCTCGAGACCGGGCCAGTCCACGGCCACCGCCACCATCTTCTTGCCCTTCGGTCCGATTTCCAGTGTCACCCGCATGGGGTTCTCGTTGTTAGCCACGGCGCCTCCGGTCACGTTAGAATATATCTCGGTTGCCACGCTTGCAGGCCCTGCCCTACCGTTCCGGCTTGCTCTGGGGCCCTCTCGAATCTGGCCGCAAGCGCTTGACCGATCCGCTCATCGAATGCGGCACCATTATAGCACGCATGAGCTAAAATAGCAAGTCACTGCAGTACAAGGCCCGATCGACAGCAGCGTGTAGCTCATCCGGGTTACGCGCCTTGCCGGGGTCGTCGCCTGCCGCCGCTATTCCCCCACGTAGGCTAACGGATGCGCAACCAGCGCAGGAATCGTAGTGCGGCGTTGCGTTTTCAGCGATTGACTGCCCAGTGAGATCAGGTTACACCATCTCAGGAGGTGTATGCCATGATCGATCCCCAGCAACCAATGGTCTTACCATCCGCGCAGCCAACCGAACACGCCATGCTCGTGGTGTGGGGCCAGTTCGCCCAAGAAATCGGTTTGCTCCAGCACCTGCGCCACTGCACTGGCGAAACACGGACTTTGACGAAGCTTTGCCATTTTGACCTAGCCCCCTTGCGTTGTGGTTCAAGTTGTGATACAATGCTTGCAACACCTGTTATAAATTAATATTTTGATACAACACATGTTGTAGGAGGACTTATGGCACGCCCAACCGAGGCCGACGTAGCCGTCTTGCGTACGATTTACACCCTGACCCGGGACAGCGGCGGGCAACCACCGACGTTGCGCGAGGTTGCAGAAGCCCTGGGGCTTAGTGCCAGTTCCCGCTCTAATATCCAACGTCAACTGACCCGGCTGCGACCGACGTATGCCGACTGGACCACCTCGCCCCGCTCGCTGCGCCTTTCGCTTGCTGGAATGGCTCTGCTCGGGGCCGAGACGACTGAGTACCCACCGGGTCTCAGGCTCGAAAGCGAAGTGCTGCCCGAGGTAGTCCTCGTACTACTGGCGACCGGAGTGCTGGCTATGGCGTCGAAGATAGCCGAGGGCAAGCCGTTGCCCGAAGCTTACCGCGGATATGGTTATCCGGTTGCCTGGAGGCGCGGCCTCAACCTGCTGGCTGCCGAGATGCTCAAGCGCGGCCGGACCGATCTGCCTGTCGATACCCCGCACGCTTTGGATCTCTGTCGCAAGCCCCTGGCTACCTGGAGTGTCCGCTTTGCCGGTGTTGACTGGGCTGACGAAAGATCCCTGCTAGACGGCGATACTCCGACCGAGTTTGCCTATGAGCTTTCTGGGGCCTACTTGGAGATAGGCGGCAACCCTGAGCTACAACTGTCGGAGCAGCAAATGAAGCTCGTGCTCGAGACGGCCCGCAATCGTGGCTGGCAACGTGAATATGTTGCCTTCCGGCGCTATGTCATTGAACACCCCGTAGTCCTCGAATCTGAGGTGCTCTCTGCCGCCCTGAGGCCGGACTTTCACCACCTGGGCCATTACCTGAATACGCTGTATGAGGCCGTGCCGCTCTCTCTCTTTTACAACGGCGAGGGGCAGTTATGCGGCTATTGCGGTTGGCCGCTTGAACGGGTCGATGGGTTGTGGCACTGCGAGGACTCGCGTTGCGCTGTAATGACCGACGGCTTCAAGAATAAGCGGCCTCTTCCGTCTGTCGAGGCTGGCCACACACTCATGCGCGTGCGCCCGGCAATCCGTCGTTATGTAGTCGTACCAGGTCGTTATGACGTGGAAACCTATGACCGACTATTGGACCTCGGCCTCGATGCCGAGCTATGGCCTGTATACGACACCTTTGACGTCAGCATGAGATTCGCGGATGACGAGCTTTGGGCTATCGACCTGAAAGACTGGCGGTATCCCCACCTACTGGCGCACAAGTTGATCGCGACCGCGCGTAAGAAACCGGCCTTCGAGCGCCCCCCAGGCTATGAATGGAGTCGCGCCATGTTCGTGGTGCCCGACGAGCGCATCCGCGAGGACCGTGATTACTTGACCGTGCTGCGAAACCGGGCAGCCGCTGCGCTCGGTCGCGCCGAGGTGATGACCGTCTCTCAGTTGATGGAGGATGTGCGCCGCAAGCAGGCCCGCCTGGTCGGCGGGGCCGGAAAGGAGAAGGACGGTGCCAGTTAAGCTGCCCGGTAAACCCAGATCGCAGAACGTATCCTGGGGCAAGAAGGTCGCCGACGACTTGCGGGCATTGCAGGTCCAGTACGGTCCCATCGGCATGTCTGCTGCCCAGTTACTCGATGTCGAGTTGGTGCTGACGATGCTGTGCCGCTACCTCCCAGCGGAACCGGCCACTGAGGCGTGGGCGGTACTCAACCGCTACCCGTTTGCGGCCTACACTCAGTTGCCCCCCGAGGGTCGCCGCGCCTTGGCCGTCGCCCGCCGCCTGGCCTACTGGCTTAGCTGGCAGGAGAAGTGGCGGCGCACTCTTGAAAATTATCTCTCCCTATCCCCACCCTATCGACTCTACGATGTGGACCAGAAGAGCGGCCGGATACGGCCGCGTGTCGACGCCATCATGCCCGAACGACTCGATGTCATAGGCGACGCGCTCGAGAGGCCCCCGCCCCGCTCCCTGCGCGAGGCCCGCTGGGCCGACCCCGGCCGTTATCGTTTCTACGAGGGCAAGCGCCGCCGTGTTCGCGAGGTTGCCCTGCCGGATTGGACGGCGCGCTATCGAAACGAACCTTTTGACCGGCCCAACCTTGCTGGATCGGCAACACGGCAGCTGCTCAGAGTGCCTCTTGAGGAACTGCGTGCCGAGGCCGCGTGGATGGACAAAGTCGCGCCGCCAGACTCGGCGGCCTACGGACAGGCCTGGGCGGGCCGATTGCGCGACCTGGAACTACGCGCCGTGCTTGATGGCACATCGCTCGACGACAGTGCGAGCGAGCTAGCGGAGCTTATACTCAACGGTACCACGCACGCCGTGGGTCTGGTGGGCGCGGGCAAATCGAGCTTGCTCGAAGTGCTCGCCTGCTATCTCGCGCGGCGCGGCTCCCGCGTGACCATGGTGTTGGGAGACGTTGCCTCATTACTACGCTTGCACGCTATCTACGAGGCTTTGCGGCTGGGAAGCAACGATGCTCGGCTGCTCAGCGTGCCCCTGATCGGCCGCTCCAATCGCGTCTCGCACCTCAAGCGCCTGATGGTCAACGAAACGCTGCGCGCGGGAGCGCCGAAGATGGACGGCGGTCATCCTGGGTATGAGGCGCTCTCGCTCATCTGTCCGCTTGATGGCCTGCGCCCTGATTCCGACCCGATTCACCCAGGTAGCGAACCCTGCAACAAGCTGTACCGGATTAAACAGCGCCGCCTTGATGCTGATGACGTTGATGATGGTGAGGGGCAGTGGCGGCTGGCAGGGTTTGATGAGGAAGATAACGAGCACGAGCCAGAGCTTGAGGGCGATGGAGTTGAGGCGGTGGATCAGAAGCCCTTCGATTGCCCTCTGATGCCCATTTGCCCAGTACATGGACCTACCCGCCAGCTTGAGCGGGCCCGCATCTGGCTGGCGACGCCAGCGGTGCTGCTCGCGTCTTCTCCGCAACCGGCGCTCATTGGTGAGCGCTTGCAGAATCTCGAGATGGTACTGCGCGCATCCGATGTGGTGTTGGTGGATGAGGCCGACTTAGTGCAGGTGCAGCTCGACGCAACCTTCGCCCCAGCCGAGGATCTGACCGGCCGGCCGGGTGCGCTGCTCGACCGCATGGCCACCGACGTAGCGAGCCAGATTTACCCTGGCGGCCGGCCGCTAATTGGCCACTATCCTGAACTGGACCGCTGGTTGGTGCATCACGAGAACCTGCAACGTTCGGTCGACCGGTTGCTGGCGCGCATTCGCAACCGGGCAGAGATAAGGCGCTGGCTCACGGACAACGAGCGCTACTTCTACGGTGATCAGCTACTCGCCCAGATAGGGGAAAAGCTCAGATCGCTGAGGATTCCGACCGCTGCCTTCGATGACGCCAAAGAGGCGTTCACTGCGGCTCCTTTGAGTCCGCGGCATACGGATGTGACGGCGATCTGGGACCGCGCCCTGACCCTGGAGGTGTTGAGCGGTAACGGCGAGAGCGCGCTCAGTGAGCTACGCCGGTGGCTCCATGGGGAGGTAGAGTCCGCCGGGCACGCGGCCAGCAAAGCAGCACTCGACGCGTTGGATGATCTGACCAATAAGCTACTGACGGCCCTCACAATTACGCTCATTGAGCATTCGCTTGAGAATGTGTTGAGCGGTTGGGCTAGCGCGGCCGAACATATCGACATCGACCGCGGGACCGGCGGGCTGTTTTATCGACCGCAGGAGTCGCTGGCCGTGCTCGTACCTGAGGCACCTATGGGCACGGTCATCGGCTTGCAGTACATTGATAGTGCGCCCGGTCAGAGTGGGCAGTTACGCTTTCTTGCCAACTATGGTCTGGGGCGCTACCTGCTTTATCACCTACATGATGTGCTGGCCGACAGCCATGGTATCTCCGGCCCCCACGTGCTGCTTACCTCCGGCACCTCCTGGGCCCCCGGTTCGTGGAAGTACAATCTGCACTTGGCGCCCACAATCGTTCTGCGCTCGAAGAAAGAGAGCTCAACTGACCAAACCCGCTTCTTCTTCGAGCCCATCATGGACCCCGGCCGCACAGGCGAGCGACTTATGGTCTCCGGAGCAGGCGGCCCAGAGCAGCGCATGCTCGCCCTGCGCTCCATGATTAACTACCTGGCCTCACGCGATGGAGCTACCGGCAAAAGCCAGTTTGACCGGGAGCTTGAGCAGCTTGCTCCGAAGCGGCGCAGAATCCTGATCGTAGTGGGTACTTATGAGGAGGCGCAGGCGTTGGGCGACTTCCTGGCCGGTAAGCTGGAAGATCACGAGTTGGTCGTCGCTCTGGAGCGCGACCGCTCGACTGAGGAGGACGGTGGCTGGAGCGCGCGCCCCGGCCGGCTGCCGCGGAGCATGCTCAAGGATTTTGCGCGCGGCCCCGCCCAGTTTCTCATCGCGCCCTTGCAGGCCATCGAGCGCGGCCATAATATCTTGGTGCCCAACGAGCAACTGGCGGCCATCGGCGCGGTCTATTTCCTGGCCCGGCCGATGCCGGTGCCTGGAGATCCTGCCCAGGCCACCCAGAAGGTCAACTCCTGGGCCATGCACTATATCGAAAGCAAGGCCCTGCTGGGCCTGGGTCCGGTCGCGGCGGCCCGGAAGCTACGCGTGGAGGCGCGCAGAGTGTGGCACGATGCTCTAGCCGACAGGGGTACTTACGCCAACCTGGATAAAGCCGGGCGCACGCCGCTGCTCTGGACGCAACTTGTGCTCGTGACCCAATGCATCGGCCGGGCGATCAGGGGCGGGGTGGATGTCCGGGTCCACTTTATTGATGCAGCCTGGGCGGAAAAGACGGCCGAGGACCGTGAGGATGACGAGAGTACGTCGATGCTGCTGGGTCTAGAGCGCATACTCGAGGAGGTCATCGCGCGGAGTCCCGTGCAGGCTGAGCGGGAGCTTGGGCGGGCTCTCTACGGACCGCTTTATGAGGCGTTACGGCGGCTTAATACGGTCTATCGCCGGGCTGCGGCGGCAGACAGCGGTGCGCAAAGCCAAGGCGCGGCGGAAGCGCCACTCCCGACGGCTGGCACCACCGAATATGGAGAGTTCGAATACACCGATTCCAGCGAGGACGGTGACTACTAGGAGTGGGGTTATCGACATGTCAGCAACATACAAAGCGATTCAAACGGCAGCGTTCACCCTGACTGAAGACTCGAAGTGGCACACGCTCACACTGAGTGCCCTCCGCTTTCCCGACCCCTGGCGTGGCATGCTGAACGAACTGGAGGCTGAGCGTTCAGGGCGGGTGGGTAAGCCGACGACCTTTCAGTACGACAGTTTGAACGGGGCAGTTAGGGCTATGATACCGCACATCTATACTGTACCCGAAGCCCTGAAAGGGAGCGCCCCCCACTCCGATCCCTGGCTACTTGCGCCCGTCGCCAGCCCGCCGGATCCTCGCATCATCCACAAGATAATCCAGATCTGGCTGGCGGTAACGTACAGTGACTGCACCCTGTACGATGAGGCTTATCGTCTGATAGCCGGAGGCACGCTGGACTGGGAAGAGGTGAGCCGCCCGCTCACCGCGTCCACACCGTTGCCGAACGGTACGGTCCAGGCAGCTAAGCTCGGCTACAAGGCGTTACCGGCGCTTATAGCCGACTACCTGATTGCGCAGCCATTTCGCCTGAGCGTCTACAAGCAGTTGAGTTCTTTCGTGCGCACACCATCTCGTAATGGTGGTATGGAACTGGTGTCCTGGCCGCCAGTAGTCTACAACGGGACAAAGAACCGGGCTTGGCCGTTCAGCTACGTAATCACGATTACTATGCAAACTATGCCGGGCGACTCCCGACCACGGGTGCATTTTCACTATGGGCTGCGGCGTTGGGCACGCGACCTGAGCTATATGGGTGCCCATTCCTGGAGCGTTTATCTGTTGCGTGAGCGCGATTGGGAGGGTCTGCCGCCGGCGCGGGCGCTAGCTGTGGCTGAGCTGCGGGCGCGACCAGATGCGATCGGACTGTGGGCGCCCAATTGGAACGGCAATCTGCCGGAAATCACTGGCCGGTTGGGGCTGGAGCTACCGGGGGTGGATGATTTGGTGGCGGATCCGCTCGCCTGGCGGGAGGGACATGACGGGGTGGCGGCGGTCGTTTCCTATCCACGCACGCCCCGCTATCATCCCGTGCGCACGGGCCTGGACTTGAATGAGCACCGCCGCATCACCCAAGCGCTCGCGGCTGCGCTAGGCGGTCAGTTGGAGCTGGTACCGGCAATGCCGCGCCTCATGCGCCGGGGGCGGAAGAGTACGAATCCGCTCGAGGAAGAGTTGCGTAACATGCCGGCTGCGGAGCGCCTAGCGGGGATCGCTCGCTCGGTCGGCAGGAAGGTTCGGATAGAGGTCTACTGGCGTAGTGAGAAGGTGCGCGATATGCTCGTGGACCGGGTGAAGGCTGTGCTGACCAGGTCGCTGCCGGCCCAGAAGACAATCGAAGTCGATGTCGAAGATGTCGAACAGCTTGACCTGGGCTTCGATTTCATGGTGGAGAAGAAGGACGCACGGCGCAGGGTAATAACGGTGCGTGACGAAGACCCGCTAATTGCGGCGCGGGAAGTAGAAGACCCGATACCGCTCGGGCCGACTGCCGAGGACGGGTTCCTAGAGATAGTGACCATCCCTGCTGGCGCGCTGGACTCAGTACTGCCAGTAGGTAAGGAGAGCCTGGCCGACCGGCGCATGCGCCTGCAGGAGCGGGCGCAACTGGTGGTTGATACCGTGCCCAAAGTTGACGGCGATACAGTCGTGCTCGCCTTGTTTGAGCTACCGGACTACAGTAAAGGGGGTTTGCGCCGCACCTTTCCCCAGCGCGACCCCAAGCTTGCCTTGCGGCTTGGCTTCGCCCGCAGTGGGCGGGTCAGCCAATTCGTCACGCCGGTGGACGCCACGCGGTCCTACTCAGAGGTAATCGAGGTGTATCTGCGACTTCGGTGCGACAAGGCGGTACGTGACGGCCTTAGGCAGCTCGGCTATATGCCGACGACACTGTACAAACCGGCGCGCAGCCACGGGGCTCGAGTGGTGCCTGAGGACTTAGTCGTGGCGGCCGTGTGGGTGCTGCGGCTCACCCGCAAGCGAATGGCCACCTGGCAGACCATACATCTACCGGTCGTCGTAATAGCTCCTTTGAATCAGCAGCGGCTCTACGCTTGGATACCCTTCTCGGAGGAACAAGGAGGGATAATGGATTACCGTAAAGCATTGCTCGCGATAACCAGGCTCAACCCAGAAGTCGTGCGGTCAAAGAGCACGGCCCAGGAGCGAGTGCTGGCGGAGTTGCGTGACTTTCTGACAGTCGAACTGCCCCGGCGCTTCGGCGATAATATCTTGATTCTGGCGGCGTCCCAAAACGCCCGCGCCACATGGACGGCGCTGGCCGACATCAGGCTGCGCTTTGATGAGTTGGTCTTCGGATTGGGCGAGGACGAACAACCGGTGCAGAATAAACAAATAAGGTTGGTGCGTTTGCGCACTTCTGACCGCAACGAGACTCCCGAGTATTATGTGCCAGACGCGACGAGTCCGTCGGCCACGGCTGGCGGGGTTTGGGCGGACACGCAAAAACCGCGTGTCTACTACAACACGGCCGGGCGACCGAGTACCGCGGCAAAGCTGGCCCGCAAGGGTAAGGAGGAGGACCCGACCGAGCACAATGCGATTCCGAACATCGTCGAAATAATACCAGCCGTGTTGCCACCCGAAGAGCGCAATGCTGATGGTTACGCCATGTGGGCCGAAGCC
>JBBSAN010000090.1:0-13736 GCA_038252265.1 Chloroflexia bacterium | reverse complement strand
GCCCGCGGGGCTTGGCCCTGGGCGCCCCGGGTCCTCGGGGAGCCGTACGCCCCGGCGGAGCCCGCCCGGCGGATGCGCCACTTGGGTGGCCAGATCCGCGAGTTGCGCGCGCAACTCAGGCGCGATGCCCGCCCGCACAGCAGGCGGCTGCTGGCGCCAGGCCGCCAGCAGCGTCGCGGTCGCCACGGCGACCGCCGTCGCCGGATCGGAGGCCGGTCCCATCCTCAACGCCCCGCCACGCCCGCGCCGACTTCTACCGTCACCGGCGGAGTCAAGCCCTGGAGTCGGCAGAGTGCTTCGCGCAGAGGGTAATCGATCGGTTCCAACCGCCAGGCGCCGATCGTCGTGGGAAAGGCCGCCGCCAGATCGGCGGCGGCCACCAGGCTGGTCACCCACTGGGGCGGGGCGAGGAGGTCCAGCACCGTCGCGGCCCAATCGGGCGCCGGGCCGCGCGCTAAGACCGCCGCGCTTTGCGCCGCCTGCAACCCCAACTCCGCCAGGACGGCCGCCTGGGCCGCTGCGGGCCGCCCGGTCAAATCCACGCCCGCCAGCACGGCCCGGATCGGCACCTCGTCCGTGGGTGCCAGGGTCGCCGGGATGGTCCCGTCGCCGAGACCCAAGACGACCTGGGCGAGCGCAACGCGCAAGGGCAAGTTGAGGGGCGATCCCTCGAAGGGCGGGATCGGGACGCCGACCAACAACGGCACCGCCGCCGGGGTCCCGTCGCCGGTCCGCCAGGGTTCCTGGGCATCATCGATGGTCACCTGCCAGGTGAACTCCGGCTCGGCCCGATCCACGAAGCGGATCCCACCGGTGAGGGTCTGGCGCGCCCCCTGCGCCGGCGCGCCGATCGGGCGGACCCAGACCTTGCCGGTCCAGGCCGACCCGAACCACCAGTGGGTGATCTGGGGAAACGCTGCGGCAAAGCCCAGGTCATACCAGAAGGTCCAGGGATCGGCGGTGCGGTGGGTGGCCGTGGCCATCACCTGTCCGCCCGTCCAGAGTTGTACCTGTCCGGGCATCCAGACAATCCCATTCCCGGTCGCCGGGTTATAGATATGGCCGGGGGCCATTTGCTCCCCGCTCGGTGTTCTCACGGTCATCATCGATTCCTTTCCGGCCCTAGGCCAGGGCCGCTATCGTACTTTTCCAGCGGCGCCGACTCCTGCCTTCCGGCAGGGGAGGCACCGTTTCCGCTTTGCCTGCTGCAACTGGGATATGCAGGTATGCACCGCACGATTCGTGTTCGCTTGCACCTGTCGCCTGACCAGGCCACCGCTCTGGCGGAAACAACGCGCTTGTTCACGGCGGCATTCAACGCGGTCTGTGCCTACGGCTGGACCCAGGGCGAAAAGAACGGCGTGCGCCTGCATCACGCTACCTACCAACCGCTCAAAACGCAGTACCCGGCGCTGGTGAGCGACCTGCACATTCAAGCCCGCGTCAAGGCGACCGAGGCGATCAAGAGCGCCCTGACGCGCCAGAAGCAGGGTCGCCCGGTCTCCTGCCCGCATTCGCTGGGGTGCCCGCCCCGCTATAACCAGCACACCTTCAAGGTGGATTGGCCGCAGAGCAGCGTCCGGCTTTCGACCACGCAGGGGCGCATCACGATCCCTTTCAGCGTGCCCGCTTACGCCAGCAAGTACGGCGGCGCTCCTACGGCCACCGCCGACCTCGTTCCGCGTGGGGCGGATTGGTATCTGCACATCGTGGTCCAGATGCCCGCCCCTACTATTACACCCACCGCCGCTGTGGTCGGGGTGGACCTGGGCCTGGCCCAACCCGCCGTGACCAGCACCAACCGCTTTTTGGGGAAGAAGCAGTGGCGCGAAGTCGAGGCCCGCATTTTCCGCCTGCGCCGCAAGTTGCAGGCACGGGGCACGAAGTCCGCGAAACGCCACTTGCGTAAGCTGCGGGGCAAGCGGCACCGCTTTCGCCGGGATTGCGACCACGTGCTCTCGAAGCGGATTGTGCAGGCGACACCTCCTGGCGGCACCATTGTCCTGGAGAACCTGACGGGCCTGCGGTCCCGCGTGAAAACCCGCAAAGGCCAGCAGGCGCGCCGCATCCATGGCTGGTCGTTTGCCCAACTGCGCGCGTTCATTGGGTATAAGGCAGAGGAACGCGGTGTGACGGTGGCCGGGGTTGACCCCCGGCATACCTCGCAGACTTGCCCTGCTTGCGGCCACCAGGCCCGCAACAACCGTCGTTCCCGAGCGCTGTTCGGTTGTCGTGTGTGCGGCTTTACGTTGCATGCCGACCTCGTCGGTGCGCGAAATATCGCTGCCAAATACCTTGCTCAGGTTGGTACATCTGGCCTGAGCGGGCTGCCGGTCAATCAGCCTATCGTGACAGCGGGCCTCGGCCTGCTCGTCACAAGCCCCTGCCGTTAGGCGGCGAGGCTATTGATAATGTCGGCGATCCGCTGCCCCACCTTCTCGGGCAGCTCGCTAATCGCGGTGATCACCGTCCAATTCCCGCGCCCACCATACAGATCGTTCATCCGGGCCACATTGGGCGGCGCCCCGCCGCGCGCTAAGTAGATCCCGAAGGTAAGAATCCCGCCGTCGCGGGCCTCGCGGGCCTCGCGCAGGACGCTCGCAGTGCGATCATGGTCCCCCAGGTCCCCATCCGTGAGGGTGATCATCAGCCGGTTATGCTCCGGCCGGGCCCGTAGCGCTGTAGTGGCCAGCCCAGCCGTTTCGTACATCTGGGTCCCCCCGCCCGGGCCGCGGAGCAACATCGCGGCCCGCTCCGGCGCGAATTCCTGATCATCGATCGCTTTATAGGCCAGACTACCATCCGAGAAGCCGCGTACCTCATACGGCATCCCGAGACTGGGGTTGTCGAACGTCGCGGCCAGCACCCCCACCGCGTCATAGAGCGCGCCGCTACGCATCTCCCCCCCCATCGAGCCGGACAGGTCGACGGCAATGGAAGTCACAAAGGAAGTGCGGGGGCGCTCGGCGGTCGCCTCGTAGACATCGCGCGCCCCCTTGACCGCCGGGATGAAGGCCCCCCGGTCCAGGGCCCCCTGCTCTTGCTGCTGGATACGCTCTTCGACCTCATCCCGGATCAGCGCCAACCGATAGGCCATGTCATCGGCAATCCGGGTGATCTGCTGGCGGCGGGGGGCCAACGCCCGCACCCAATCGGCCGGGCGCTCCGCGCGAGGGAACGCCACCTGCGTCGTCGCCGCTTCCCCGCGCGGCGTGCGGAAGATCTGCGCTTCGCCTGACTCCCGGCGACCCGCCAACGGCGCGTGCAGGCGACGGCCCAGGTGCTCGACCGATCCCTGGCGGCGCAAATCCCGTTCGACTACTTTGACCGCCTCAGCCTCCATCTTGGCGAGTATGGCCGCGAACTCGTCGTCGGTGAACGGCGCGTCCACGTGCCGGAGGGCGGACGGCAAGCCAGTGGCTGGCTGGCCGTCTGCTGGCAGGGGGGGCACGGGACCCACGCCTGCGCCGGCCCCTGGTTGGCCCGGGGTGGGCGGCCCGTCCGGGCCGGGGGGCGCGGAGTCGCCAGGGGATCCCGCCGGTTGGTCGGGCCCTGGCGACTCCGCAGTCCCCGACCCTGCCCCGGATTGCCCCCCGCTCGATTGGTCTGCGCCGGGTTGCCCCCCGCCGGGTTGCTCCCCACCGGGCTGGCCCCCGCCCGGCTGACCTCCGCCCGGTGGGGCAGCACCGGGTTGGGCGGCATCGGATTGCCCCCCGCCCGGCTGGCCTCCGCCCGGTTGCCCCCCGCCCGGTGGGGCAGCACCGGGTTGGGCGGCACCAGGTTGCCCCGCGCCTGCTTGCCCCCCACCGGGCTGGCCGGGTCCGGACTGGCCCGCGCTGACGACGAGGATCCCTCCGGGCGGGGGGATGTCCAGGTCGGGATCCGGTTGGAAACACCCGGCCGCTTGAAGGCGCTTGGTGATTTCGACCGCGGCCGCAAAGGTCTCGTCCGGGGTCCCCAACACCCCGGCGCGTGCAAACGGGCGGACCTCGGCTAATAGTGCCTGCGCCTGCGGCGTCATCGCGTCGATCGTTTCCTGCCGCAGCCGGTAATAGGGGCGGCACTCGTTGATCAAGGCGCCGAGCACTTGGTGCTCGGTCGAGACCTCCGCCCCCACCCGCTCATCCCACCGCGCGTAGAGGCGGCAGCCCACGGCGATGGCCTCCGCCGCGCCCGCGAAGCTGGCCGCCATCGCCCGCTCCATGCGCCCATCTTCGACAATGTTCAGCACCTGGGGCAACATGGCCGCCGCGCCATCGAGCCCCTCGATCGTCTCTTCCCCCTGCGCCACGCGCAACGCCCGGAACCACATCGCCTGGGGGGTCTTCAGGACGTGGCCCATCTCGTGGTAAAAGATCCCACGGCTGATCGCCATGTTCACCACGGGCGGGGCATCCGGCCCGGCCGGATGGGGGTTGACCCAGACCTTGCTCTTCATATCGGTCGCGCCCAGGCCCTCGGCGGTCCATTCGACGGTCCAGTCCTGCCCGCCGGTCATCGCCCGGATGATCTGCTGATACATCGCGGCCATGCCCTGGTTGGCCAGGAGGTCGCCCTCTAACCCCCCGCCGGTGTACTGGTCAACCAGCTCATCCAGTTGCCGCTGGCGGAGCTGGCCCTGGCGGTCGCGGTCATTGCGGTCGAAGCTGTTGCGATCATAGCCCTCTTCGTCATAGCCGAAGAGATCGAACCCTTCCCGGTCCCGCCCCTGGGCATCGAAGCCCCGGGCGTTATAGCCCTGGAGGTCGCGGCCGTCGGCATCCCGGCGCAATTCGTTATACCCCCCCCAGCGGTAGCGCGGGTCGCGCCCGGTCGTCCCCGGATAGGGGCGATCCGCCCCATAGCCGTTGGCGAACGGGCCGGGCCAATACGGGGGTGGGGTCACCGGCAGCCCCTCCTGGGTCAGCGCGCCGTTCTGGGGATCCCGCCCCAGGTTGCTGCCGGGCGCGCCGCGGGCCAGGTAATCCGGGCCGCGGTAAGCCCGGCCCGAGCGGACGACGGTGACCATCTGCTGGCCGAACGCGGAACAGCGATGCGCGGTGCTGCCGGTGAACTGCCCGCAATGCGGACATTGCAGGAAGACGCCCCCGAGGGTGGCCTGCGGATCGCGCGGCGGGCGCGTCGCCGCCCAACGGGCCGGCACGGTCGGGCGCGTCGCGGCGGTCACGAGATCCGGGTAGCGCGGGGCCGACCATTGCCCGCCGTAGGCCGCCTGCCACTCCGCCGGACTGAACGGCCCTTTGGGATCACGGGCGGGTTGGTACGGCGGGCCGGCGGGCCGGGTCCAGCCCACCCGGCCGGGATAGCGTTGCCATTCCCAGCGGTGGGGCATCCGCTGCGCCGGGTCCGCCGGATTGACACAGTCCTGCGTCACCGGGTCATACACCCAGCCCGCATAGTTGCGCCCATCCGCGGTCAGGCCCGTCTCGCGGTGAAAGCCCCAGCGATCAAACCCCTGTTTGTCATAGCCGGCCCGATTATACGGGGCGGCTTTGTAGGCCCGGCCACTGGCCTGGTGGACATTGGTGCGGTCGCGGCCCCAGCGGTCGAGGCCCTGCGCGTCATAGCCGTCGCGGTCATAGCTGGTGATGGAGTACCCCGTGGCCGCCAGCCCCTGCCGGTCGAACCCCAACCGGTCCGCCCCGCGGGCGTCGTAGCCGTCGGCATCATAGCCCTGGCGATCATAGCCATCGGGGCCGACGCCCGCGCGCGTCCGCCCGGCACGGTCCCGCCCGAACGGGTTGAACCCCTGCCGATCAAAACCCCAGCGATCCCGCCCGGCTTGGTTGTAACCGTCGCGGTCGTAGCCCTGGGCATCCAGCCCGTCGCCGTAGCACCCATCCGGATCCGGCACCAGCCAGGGATGCCGCTGTCCGGCCGCGTCCAGCCCATCGAGGGTATAGCCATCGCGGCCCCGACCCTGCGTGTCCAGCCCGTTCTCATCATAGCCGTCGGCATCCCGTCCCTGCCGGTAGCCCTGGATCGTCCACCCCGCCACATCCCGCCCCTGGCGATCGAAGCCATAGGCATCGCGGCCGTCGGCCCGATAGCCCCGCTGGTCGAGGCCCTGCCGGTCGTAGCCCCGGGCATCATACCCTTGCTTGTCCCGCCCGGCGGCATCGCGGCCACAGCGGTCGTAGCCCACCTGGTTCCACCCTTCCTCGTTATAGCCGTCGGGTCCAAACCCTAGCCAGTCCCGGCCTTGCGCATCCCGCCCCTGCGCGTCAAACCCCCAGCGGTTGACGCCGCGGGCGTTGTACCCGGCGCGGTTGTACCCGGCGCGGTCGACACCCTGCGCGTTAAAGCCGAGCCGATCGTAGCCGCGCGCGTTATACCCCTGGGCGTCATAACGCTCGGGCGGCGTCCAGAGCGCCTGGCGGGGGGGCAAGGCCGCCTGCCAGTGCGGCAGGGCCGCCGCCGCCTCGGACTCGGGATCCGCCCCGCCCCAGGCCGCATCGGCGTCATCCGCCGCCCGGTCGCCCTCGGCCAGTTCGGCCTCGGCCAGCCCAGGGGCGGCCCGATCGACCGGGCGGGCCGCCGCTGCCCGCGCGCGGGCGGGCAGGGCCGAGTCGGGGCGACGCTGGCCTTTGGGGCAGGTGGGATGGCCGGGGGCGACCCCGAACTGGCCGCAGTCCGCGCACCGCGCCAGCGCGCCCGCGCCCGCCAGCGTACTCAGCCGGTCGTACAGCCGGGCATACCCGCGCTGCGCATCCCGCTTGGGCAGCCCGTCGTCACTGTGGGTTGGCGGGCGCAGCGGCGGGTCGCAGCGGCCAAACTGGGCAAAGAGCAGCCGCGTTTTCGCTTCGTTATCCGCCGCTTCTAAGGCATCGACCGGTTCCCCGCGCTCCCCCTGAAATACCCGCTCCAGGGCGGTCGCCGTGGCTTGCCCGGCGGCGTCGCCGCCGCAGATCGCCGCCAGGTAGCGGCCGCGATTCTCTTCGCACGACATCCGTCGCCTCCTTAGACCTGGGCCGGGGCGGAGCGGGTGCGCGCCCCGCCGTCCGCGCCGTAGAACAGCCGCGCCTGCTCCTTGACCAGCTCCCACTGCTCTTTATGGGCCGGACCCGAGTCGCAGTAGATGTCGAGTTGCCCCAGCGCCGCGTCCAGGTCGCCCGTGACCGCCAGCGTATGGACAAACCGTTCTAGTTCCCGCCCCCCGGGCGCCACGACGCTCGGCGACCGCCGCCCGATGGCGCGGTCGTTGGCCAGTTGCCGCACCGCCCGGAAAAAGCCCGTCGCGGCGGTGACATCCTCCAGGGCGACCTGCAACGGGTGATTCTGGTAGTCCCGCGCCAGGACTTCCTGGCGGCGCGCTTCCTTGGCGGTCGCACCGGTGTCGTCCGGCGCCTGCCCGTAGAGCGCCCGCAGGTTGCCTAATACCCGCCGGGCTTCCTCATCCACGCTGGGTTCGTCAATCCGGCAGGGCACCAGGCGGGCGAGCGGGGCCGCTTCGGGCCGGTCCACACCGCCCTCGACCCCCTGATTCATCGTGGCCACAAACACGGTATTGGGATGCACCGGGATCCGCATCGACCCGACCTCGGGGCCGCCTTCCAGTTCGATAACCCCATCCTCGATAATCGGCTGGAGCTTGCTCTGCTTGCCCTTGGCCAGCTTCTGCAGCTCGTTCAGGCAGACGATCTGGCCGGTGGCCAGGGCCACGCCCAGCGGACCCAATCGGGCGCGGCTGACGGTGCCGCCGTGCGGTCCCTCTTCCAGGACGACCGTGCCGATCAGGTCCGACATCCGCGTGTCGGCATCGACGGTGAATTCCCGGTACGGCATGGTCAGCGCCGCGGCGATCTGGCGCGCGGCGCTGTTCTTGCCGGTGCCGGGGGGCCCATAAAACAGGAAGGCCCGCCCTTGCGTGCCGCGGGCCTGCGTCTCAGGCGACCAGGCGGCCTGGAGGAAGCTGGCCACGCGCGCCAGCGCGGGTTCGTTTTGCGTGTTCACATCGAACGCCGGGTCGACTTCCTGGTAGTAGAACGGAATCGGCTCGGTGAGTTGCCCGCCCAACTCCGGCGGCAGCGCCGTCAGGTAGGGATCGGACGGGCCGGGCGGCGCAATGTGGGCGTAGATATGCTCCACCGGCTGCCGATCGGGGTCGGCGGCGCTGCGCCGCGGCGGGCGCGGCGGCTGCGGGCGGGGGGTGGCGGCGGGCGGCTCCGCCGTAACCGCAGCCAGCGCCGGGGGGGCCTCGGCCGTGACTGGGGCAGGCGGCGGCGGCGGCGGAACCGCGCTACCCCCGCCCGGCAGCGTCTCCAGGCGCGCGGCCAGCCGGTCGAACGCGCCGGCCAACTGGGCCAACGCCGGATCCGGGGCGGCCGGGATCGGCGGCCCGGCGGGGGCCGGGAGCCGCCGCCGGCGGCGGAGGGCCTGCTGCTGGATCTGGGCCAGTTGCCCGATCTGCTCGCTCACCTGCTGGAGCGCCTGCGCGACCGCCGGATCCATGGCGGACGGGGATGGGGCATCCCTGTCCGGCGCGGCCCCCGCCTGCAGGCCACCCGGAAACTCGACCTCCGGCTGGCCGCCCGCCCGCCAGGGGGCGGAGTCCTCGGCCGGGGCCGCAGCGGGCGGTGGCGCGGCGGGCGGTTCCGCCGCCGCCCCCGGGGCGGGGGTGGGGGCCTGATCGCAGACATGGCGGCTGCCGGCTGGCCGCCCGCACTGGGGACAGAGGGGACTATGCACCTGCCCCCCCAGCGTGTAGAGGGCCCCACCTTCCAATTCCTTGCGCACCACCAGGTACCCGCTATCGGCCGCCTGGAGCGGGCGGCCCGTGCCCGCCCGGTAGGCGGCGAGGTCGCGGTGGAAGGCGGCCTGATAGGGATCGGTCAGGTCGGCATGCCGGTCATAATAGGCTAAGACCGCCGCCATCTGCTCGGGCGAGGCGTTCGGCGTGCCGTCGGTATCGCCGGCCGTCCGCGTGGCGGGATCATAGACCGCTTGCAGCCGCCGCGGCTGCCCGCCCAGCGGCCCGGTGGGATAGGTGTCATAGACCTCGATCACCCCCGTCGCCGGGTCCTCGATCACCACCCCCGTGCGCAGCAGGCTCATCGCCCCAGGCAGGGTGCGTCCCACCCGCACCCCGCCTTGCGGGGGATCCGGATACGGCCCGCCATGGCGGGCGCGGGCGCTCGACCACTCGGCCGGATCCGGGTGGAGCGTCTTGAGCCCCAGCAGTTGCCCATCCACGGCCACGGGGTCACCGGCCTGCCCTTTGCGGTACTCGGTCCCGGTAAAGCGGCCCAGGTCGTACTCCCCGCTGTAGCCGGTCGGGGGTGGGGTGACCCGGGTGCCGGTGGTGCTGGGCTGTAGCGGGACGAGGGGGGCGACGATCGCCGTCCCGGCGCTGATCACCGCCGCCCCGGGCGGCACGACCGTCCCGTAGGCGGCCCCCGCCTGCTGCACGGCGGTGCCGCCGGGGAGCGCCGCGGGATGGAGCCCCTGGTCGTTCAGGACAGCGACGATCCGGCCATCGGCCAACTCCACCGGGCGGGCCTGCCCGGCCCACCCCGTCGGGACGTAGCCTTGCTGGAGCCCGAGCAGCGCCCCATCTAAGCTCGCGGTGACGCGCTCCCCGGTGAGGCCATGCTGGAGGTCGACCAGCCCCCCGGCGCCTGGGGCGTTCGCGGCTTCGAGCAGCGCCGCTAGTCCGTTCAGCTGGCCATCCGGGGTGGTATAGGCCGCCGCCGCTACGCCCAGGCGGCGCTCCAACGCCCGGCCCATCGTCTCCTTCGTGGCGGTCCGCGGGCAGGTGTGCGCGCTCAGGTTAGCGTAACGCCCGCACATCCGACAGCGGTAGCGCCCCTGGGTATCCTGGCCGACGGCGCTGAGCCGCCGTCGGGCGGCTTGCTGCGCTAGCGCGCCCCGGGCCAGCGGCGGCAGCGAGCGGCCGTCTCGTACGGCGGCCAGCGTGGCCTGCACTTCCCGGTAGCCGAATTGGGCATCGGCCTTGGGTAGCCCGGTCGCCGAATGTACCGGCGGGCGCAAGCCCATCTGCTGGATCTCGGCGAAGACGGTGCGCGTTGCCGCTTCCGCTTCCAGCCGGCGCGGATCGCGCGGCCCGGGGCGCCCCAAGGCCGCCCATTGATCCCGCCCCTGCTCGAACACCGTCGTCAGGAATTGGGTCGCCCCGGCGGGATCGGTGCCGAGCGTGGGGGCCAGCACGCCTGCCTGGGCCGTGAAGTACCGATTGCGATTCTCCTCACACGACATCGTTCTTCCCTCCCTTACTAGGGGCCGGCGGGCACCGGCCCGGGTCATCCCGCATGGCGGGGTCGTGGTTCGCCGATCAACGACCAATGCACGGGGAGCACGCGCAGGCCGCGCTGGGCGGGATGCGGGCCCCACGCGGGCGACGGCGACGCCACCAGCAGCGACGGCCATCGCTGGATCAGGACGCGGAGGGCGATCTGGATTTCGAGCCGCGCCAACGCGGCCCGCAGATAGACGTGTGCGCCATAGGTGAACACCAGGGGCGCGTTCGCGGGACGGCGCAGATCCAGCCGATCGGGATCGGCAAAACGGGCCGGATCCCGGTTGGCGGCCCCCAGCAGCACCAGCAACCCTTGCCCCGCCTGCACCGGCTGCCCCGCCACCGCACAATCCCTGCGCGCGATGCGCGCGGTAAACTGGGCAGGGCGCTCAAACCGGAGCACCTCTTCCACCGCCTCCGCCCTCGGCGCGGGGGCCGCCCGCAAGGCGGCCAGTGCGATCGGATGCCGGATGAGGGTCCAGACTCCGTTGCCGATCCCGGGCGTGGTGGTTTCCTGCCCCGCCGCCAGGAGGAGGATCAGGTGCGCGACCACGGTATCGGCGGTGACCCCCTCCGCCGTCATGGCCGCCCAGACGCGCGGCAGGGCGAGCGCTTCGGCAGGGGCCGCGCGGTGCGGCTGGATCAGGGCATGGAGGTAGGCCGGGAGGGCTTCCAGGCTGTGGCGGATGGTCGCGGCCTGCTCCGGGGGATAGAGCCCACGACCCAGCAGGGTCGCGTAGTCATCCGCCCACTGCTGGAGCCGGGGGTGATCGGCGGCCGGGATCCCCAGGAGCATGCCCAGCACGTGGATCGGGAGCGGTCCCGCCAGGTCCTGGACCACATCGAGGCTGCCCGGACTGGCCACCTGATCGAGCAGTTGTTCGACCAGGCGCGCGATCGGGGTGTGCCAGGCCCCCAGGCGGCGCGCGCTAAAGATGGCGCTGATCGGGGACCGGGGCGGATCGAGCGGATCCAGCCCACGAAGCTGTTGGGCCAGCAGCCGATACAACGGGTCCCGCTCAGCCCGATCCAGCCCCGGCCGTTCCCCGGTGGGATGGACGCGCGCCGCCGCCCAGTGCGGCTGCTGCAAAACCTCGCGCCCGACCGCATAATGACTGCACACCCAACACCGAAGAATGGGGTCCCACACCAGCGGACCGGCGGCCTGGAATTGCTGGTACAAGGGATACGGATCGGCCTGGACCACCGGCTCCCAGAGCCGGATCACACTCAGTCGGGTTCCCCCATCAGACAACGACCGGTCAACCATCGATCGGTTACCTCCTCTCGCTTCGGGCGCGCACCAGCCAGGAATGGCAGGCTACCGCACTTCATAAGACTCTAATGCCTGACGCACCAGGGCTAATCCGGTCCGGATATAATCCCCCCAGGGCGCGGGCAACGTCGTGATCGGCTGATTTCCGGCGGTGCGCTGCAAGCGGGTCAGCGTGGCGGCCAGGCGGTTGCCCACCCCGAGCAGCTCGGTGACATCGGCTTGGGCCTCCGCCGAGAGCGCGGGGAGCCCCGGGTCCCCCGTCGTGGGCGCATCCGGTCCCGCCGTGTCCGGCGCGGAATCCAGCGTATCGAAGGGGGATCGCCCCGGTCCCCGCGCCTCATCTAACGCCTCGTCGAGGCTATAGCCTTTCCGCGCCACGACCCGCGCAATGCGGCGGATCTTGGTGGCGACCGCCGGTGTTTCTTCGACCGCCGCCATCACCTGGTGTTGGTCGGCCGCTGGCAGCCGCCCCAGGGCGCGGATCGCACTGGCGGAGAGGCCCTGCTCCGCTACCACCGGCCGCAGGTCCGGCTCCACATTCAGGACGGCCAGTAAGCGTTTGCGCGCCGCCGGACTCAGGTCAATCCCGTGGCGATCAAGCACCGTCGGCCAGGGCACGGGCGGGCGGGTGGCCTGCCAGCCCTCCGTCTGCAAGAGCTGCTGGAGCGGCGCGATTTTATCCGCCAGTGGCCCAGCGGGCGCGGCCAACAGGGCGACCGCCGCTGGGCCGCACCCCAAGGCGGTCGCATTTTCCAGGTAATACAGCACCTGGAGGGCGGCCGCCTGTTCCAGCGGACTTAAGGGCCGTCGATGCGAGTTTTCGAGCAGCCGCATCCGCTGAATCTGCAGCGGGGATAAGATCGGCCAGACGACGCAGCGGAGTCGCAGCCAGCCCGCTGCCTGGGCCGCCTGATACCGGCGATGGCCGAAAATTAATTCATAGGTCCCATCCCCCCGGTCCATGACGGCCGGGAATTGCACGAGCCAGGGCGCGGTCGCACTGCCTAAGCTCGCCTGTAATTCAGTGAGATCGCCCCCGTCGGCGCGGGGATTCAGCGTGGTCAGGCGGATGGCCCCGAGCGGCACGTCCAGGATACCCAGCGGCGGCGGGAGCCCGGCGGCGTCCGGCGCCTGGTCCAGCCGACTCCCCTGGGCGGGCAGAGCTGTTTCCTGCACCAATGCCTCCATAGCGGATGGTGGAGCGATCGAGGTCATCGTCTGCGTCTCCTGCTACCTGGGCCGCTCGCTCACCAGCGAGCCAGCCGCCCGGACCCTGTTATTGGGAAGTGCTAAACCAGGACGAGGCGGGCGGCGGGGCCGCGCCGCTCCCGGGAGCTGGCGGGGTGGTTCCCCCACCGGCCCAGCGCCGTTGCTGGCAAAGTTGATAAAAGGCCGCCGCCTGGGGCACATAAGGCAGGGTCTGTACATCGCGATCATTCCCCAGGATCACCCGAATCGTCCCCCAGTTCAGCAGGTGCCGTAATCCCGGCAGGCGCGTCCAGAGGGGGAGATCGACCCCGATGTCGTTTACTTGCCGCAAGGGGATCGTCCGCCAGCTCACGCGGACGAGACCCCAGACCCGGATCAGATGGCCGCCCGGCTGCTGCGGATCGGCGGGGCCGGTAACCAGATACTCGGTGACCCGCCACCCGAGCCAGGCCAGGACCCAAATCCCGCAACCCAGCCCGATAAAGCCTAAGGCCAGGAGGACGGTGTGATCCAAGAGGGGGCCCCCCAACTGGGCGACGGGGATTTCCCAACCGGTCAGGGCCGTAGCGTCCTGGCGCAAGCGTACGCCGAGCCACCCGACTCCGAGACCCACACTGATACTCGCCAATCCCTGGAGCAGGGGGCGGAGCAGGCTGATCGCGTGCGGGTGGCGCCGCCCCAGCACCTGCTCGCCCTGCGGGACAAAGGCATCCATCGGCATCCTCCTCTCCTTTACGCTAGGCCGCGCCACGGCCGACCAGCGGAGGGGCGCGCGGGGGCCCGACTTGTTCCGAACAAGTCGGGCCGGGGCTCAGATGGGGGCAACGGGCCGCTCCCGACCCGTTGCCGATACGTTCGCGGTGCGGCCCGCCAGGCCGCGATCGGCTCCGGCCACTCCCCGAACGCTGGGGGCGGCGGGGAAGGGGGCCGTAGCGCCCCCCCCGGGGTTATCGCCGCCCAGGGGGGGTTGACCCCCGGGACAAGGTGATAGCATAG